>NZ_FOCY01000029.1:0-27695 GCF_900110235.1 Megamonas sp. Calf98-2
TAATGGTTGGGGAATGTTTGTAAATTTTTTAGATTATAAGAGTAAAGAAGTAGGAAAGAAATTAGTAAAAGTAGGGAAATATTTTGCAAGTTCGCAAATTTGTAGTAATTGTGGATATAAAAATAAAGAAGTAAAAGATTTGTCTATAAGACAATGGAAATGCCCAAATTGTAAAGTAGTGCATGATAGAGACATAAATGCAGCGATAAATATAAGAAATGAAGGCATGAGAATAGTCTTAGGATAAAATAAAAAATAAAGAACCGTGGGATGCACGGGGATAGCTTGCTTATGCTTACAACAAAAGTTGTATCGAACAAGAAGCCCCCACTTCTAAGCGATAGCAAAAGTGGTGGGAGTACATCACGAAAGACTATCTCAAAAAAATGAGGTAGTCTTTTTTTATAGATTTAGTAGATAACTTTTTTTATGTTAAAATAAGTGTACTAAATAAAATAATAAGAGGTAATCATGGAGAATATGAATAAGAATATTGCCTATGAGCATATAGATTTTTCGGAGATAACGAAGGTGCGTTTTTGTACTTTGGTGGAAAAATGTAATTATATACCTAATCATTGGCATCAATCCATAGAGTTTATTTATCTAATCAAGGGCGAAAGATTGGCGACTATAGAAAATAAATCGTTTTTGCTTCATGATGGTGATTGTGTTTTAGTCAATGCAAATGCTATTCACTCTATGAAATTGATGGAAACAAATACAATTATTTTGTTGCAAATTCCTATAGATTTTTTAGAGCAATTTGTACCAGATATACAAGAGATTATATTTGTACTCAATGACAGTAAAAATACACCAAAAAAACAGGAGTGTTTAAATAAGGTAAAATCCATATTGTTGGAAATGAAAAGGGTTTATGACGCAAAGGAAGATGGATTTTTATTGAAGTTTAATAGTTTATTGTTTTCATTGTTGTTTGAATTGAAGACTCATTTTAGTGTGAAAATGATGAATGTCAATGTAGGTCAAAGGAAAAAAGATTTAGCTAGATTGAATATAATTTTAAAATATTTGCAAGAGAATTATAAGCAAAATATAGCTTTAGAGGATATAGCAAAATTAGTACATTTTCAGACGAATTATTTTTGTAGATTTTTTAAAAAGCATATGGGTGTTACTTTTATCGAGTATCAAAATCAAGTGAAATTAGCTTATGTTTATCGAGATTTAATCAATACAAAAGATAGTTTGTCTATGATTTTATCAAGACATGGTTTTAATAATTATAAATTATTTAGGACTTTGTTTAAAAAGCATTTTGGCGATACACCAATGAAGGTGCGTAAACATATTGTTGAGCAAGATTGATAGTTGGTTGGTGGTGAAGTGATGAAAAATTATTTTAAATATTTATTGAGTATATGTTTTATCATCGGTTTATGTTTGCATAGTGAATTTGTTTTTGCTGAAAGTTTGAAGGGAAATGCTCTAAAACAAGGAGATTGTATAGGTATAGTAGCACCTGCTTCAGGTATTGAAGATATGAATATAGCTGATGCTATCAATAAATTGCAAAATTGGGGTTATAAGGTGAAATTATCACCAAATTTGTATCAGCAATCAGGATATTTAGCAGGTAGCGACCAAATGAGAGCTGATGATTTAAATAATTTTTTTGCTGATGATGAAGTCGATGCGATAATTTGTCTTCGTGGCGGTTATGGTAGCGGTAGAATACTTGATTTATTGAATTATGAAATGATAAAACAGCACCCTAAAATGGTGATTGGCTATAGTGATATAACGGCATTGCATATGGCATTGATAAAAAAAGCGGACTTAGTGCCAGTGCATGGGGCTATGGTTATAGATATCAACGATAATGGCTATAATTATACAGATAATCAATTAAAATTGGGTTTGGCAAATGAAAGTTTAGGGGCGAATAATGAATTTGTTTTGCCAAGCAATCATAAATTAAAAGTATTAAAAGAAGGTTATGCTAAAGGTAAAATCATTGGCGGTAATCTATCTGTATTAGCTTCTTTATGTGGCAGTGAATATCAGCCAAATGGTGAAAATTGTATTTTATTCATTGAAGAAGTCGGCGAAGACTCTTATGTAATAGATAGATGTTTTCAGCAATTATGGCAAAGTGGAGTGTTAAAGCAAGTGAAGGGCTTAATCATTGGTAATATGCGAAGATGTGAGCCAACAGAGCCGACACAATTTGATTACTCTGTAATGCAGGTAATCAAGCAATATGCAGATAAAGCTAATATTCCTGTAGTTTATGATATGCCAGTAGGTCATGGAGCGATAAATGGATTTTTGCCTTTGAATGTAGAAATAACACTTGATGCAAATACAGCTAATCCGCAAATAATTTTTAATGAAAGTTATGTAAAATAAAAAAGAGTAGTTTGATAAATATAATATCAAACTACTTTTTTTGAAGATTTTTATAAAATTTCTTTTAATGTATCAATAGATGATTGTGGTGTTGCCCAGCTAGTGGCAAAACGCACTACTGTATGTGTATCGTCATATTTTTCCCAGAAGCTACAGCTGATTTTTTGGCGGAGTTCTTTTAGTTTAATATCTTCTAAAATGATGAATTGCTGATTAGTATCTGTTTCTAAGAAGAATTTATAATTTTTTTCTTTGAAGATAGCTTTTAATTGTTCAGCTTTTTCAATGGCATTTTTAGCGATTTTAAGATAGAGATTATCAGTAAATAATGTATCAAATTGAATACCAAGTAGTCTACCTTTAGCAAGTAATGCCCCATGTTGTTTGATGATAGTGAAGAAATGAGGTATTAAATTTGGTTTTGTGATTACTACTGCTTCACCGAATAATGCACCAACTTTTGTACCACCAATATAAAATACATCACAATATTTAGCGATATCTTGCATAGTAACATCAGTGTTTAAAGAAGCAAGACCATAGCCAAGTCTAGCACCATCTAAAAATAATGGTAGATTGTATTTGTGGCAGATAGCGGATAAACCAGCTAATTCTTGTTTAGTATATAAAGTACCCCATTCAGTAGGGTGAGAGATATATACAGCTCCAGGAATAGTCATATGTTCAAAACTTTCATCACCATAAAATTTAGTGAGATATTTTTCTACTTCACTGGCTTTGAGTTTGCCTTCTTCTTGTGGTAAAGTGATGACTTTATGTCCACCAAATTCAATAGCACCAGCTTCATGAAGTTCGATATGAGCGCTATCTACGCCAATGACGCCTTCGTATGATTTTAATAGACCATCGATTACAGTAGCATTTGTCTGTGTACCGCCAACGAGAAAATGAACTTGTGCTTCAGGACAGTTGCAAGCTTGACGGATTTTTTCGCGAGCAGATTCGCAATATGTATCATTGCCATAACCAGGAGTTTGTTCAAAGTTAGTAGTTACAAGTTTTTCTAAAATAGAGGAATGTGCTCCTTCTAAATAATCGCTGTCAAAATATAACATCATATCACCCTTTTATATAAAATTAGATAATCTATATTATATCGTAAAGAAATGAAAAAATGAATATTTAAAGTTATTGTCAATTTTCCATATTATATGTTATGATAATAAATCATATAGAAATAGTATGAAAGGTGGTATGGTTATGAATGGCGATTTTTGGCAATCATTTTTAATGATAAGTGATATATATACGGTAGGATTTTTGGTTTTATTATGTATTTTCTTTGGCATTATTCATTATCTCTATCGCAAACGTAAAATGGATTTTTCCTTAGTGGTATTAATCGGTATGGGTCTTGGCTGTATTTTAGGTATACTCATGCAGTATATGGCAGGTTTTCCTAATGACCCAATGCAGGTTACTTTTATTAAAGAAACAACGAATTGGTTACAATTATTTGGCAATGGTTATATTGATTTAATCAAAATGATAGTAGTACCACTTGTAATAGTTTCTATCGCTCATGTCATTGTGAATATGAAATCTGAGCAAAAAATGAGCCGTTTAGTGAAGAAAACTATTTTAGTTACAATGTCTATGGTAGCTGTGGCTTCTATAGTAGGTATAGCGTTTGGTATTTTCTTCAATGTTGGTGGCGATGCTTTGACAAATGTAGCAACAGAGGCAAAAGCAAAAGAGATTGTTTCTGTGGCAACTACACTTAGAGGGCTGATACCAGGAAATTTAGTTGATGCTATGGTAAAAAATAATATCATTGGTATGGTTATTTTTGGAGCTTTTTTAGGCAGAGCTATTTGGTGGATAAAAGCTGATGAGCCAAAAGTTGAGGAATTTATGCGTAAATTAGTCAATGGTTTGCATAAAGCTTTGATGAATATGGCGCTTTTGATTTTAGATTATATGCCATGGGCAGTAATTGCACTATTAGCTAATACTATTGCGCAAAAAGGTTTAGATAGTATTTTAAGTGTAGTACATTTTATTTTTGTATTGTATTTAGCGATTATTGCACAGTTTATTATTCAGTTGATAGCATTGAGTGTAAATGGCATAAATCCTATTGTGTACATGAAAAAATCATTGGCCTTGCTCATTTTAGCCTTTACTTCTCGTTCTAGTGTAGGGTGCTTGCCTGTTACGATTGAAACTTTGACGCAAAAATTAGGTGTAAATCAAGCAACAGCAAGTTTTGTAGCTGGTTTTGGTACAACGGCAGGTATGCAAGGTTGTGCAGGAATTTTTCCTTCGTTATTAATTGTCTATGTATGCCATTTGACAGGAACAGCTATGGATTTTAGCATGATCGTTATGACAATAATCGTAGTAACGTTAGGTTCACTTGGTATAGCAGGTATTCCGGGAACTGCGACAATGGCAGCATCTGTAGGTTTATCTGGCGTGGGCATGGCGTCTTCTTTTAGTTTGATTGGCCCAATTTTGGCTATAGACCCATTGATTGATATGGCTAGAACTATGTTGAATGTATCTGGCTCAGTAACGAATGCTTTGATTATTGATAAAAGATTAGGTAATTTAGATGAAAATATATATAATGAAATAAATAAAAATTAGTATGTGAATTTGTCAAAGAGGTGATATATTATAAATTTCTTGTAATATATTGCCTTTTTGCTTATTTTGCGATATTTTTTTTATAGAGGATATAATTAATTTTTTAATAGAAAGGTTGGCGTAATACGATGGAGCAGAAAATATACGATAATTATATAAATATTTTAAAAGAGGAATTAGTGCCAGCTTTGGGATGTACTGAACCTATTGCTATAGCTTATGCTGGTGCTAAAGCTCGTGAAATTTTGGAAACATTTCCGCAAAAAGTAATAGTAAAATGCAGTGGTAATATCATTAAAAATGTAAAAGGCGTAACAGTTCCAAATTCTGGCGATTTAAAGGGCATTGATACTGCAGCACTACTCGGTATTATCGGTGGTAATGCTGATATGCAATTAGAAGTTTTAGAATCTGTAACTGATGAAGATAGAGTAAAATTAAGACAGTTATTAAAAGCTAAAATCTGTAGTTGTGATTTAGTGGAAAATACAGATAATCTATATATAGATATAACAGTGGTAGCAAATGAACATAAAGCTCAAGTTATTGTATCTGATTATCATACTAATATCATAAGAATAGTAAAAGATGATGAAGTATTATATGATAAAGTGAATAAAATAGATAATCAAGCTGATAAAATCGAAGCGGATAGAAATTTATTAAATGTAAAAAATATTATTGAATTTGCTGATACTGTAAATTTAGAAGATGTACAAGATATATTATCAAGACAGATAAATTGTAATATGGCTATTGCGAGAGAAGGTATAAAAAATAATTTTGGTGCTAATGTAGGGCTTAATTTATTAGCTTTATATGGCGATTGCTTACCTGTTCGAGCTAGAGCTATGGCAGCAGCTGGTTCTGATGCTCGTATGAGTGGTTGTTCATTGCCTGTAGTAATCAATTCAGGAAGTGGCAATCAGGGAATGACTGTAACAATTCCTTTAGTAGTGTATGCAGATGAATATAAGATTTCTCAAGAAAAATTATATAGAGCATTGCTTGTAAGTAATTTATTAGCTATTCATCAAAAGAAATATATAGGAAAATTATCTGCTTTTTGTGGTGCAGTAAGTGCAGGTTATGCTTGTGGTGCGGCTATTACTTATATGTTAGGTGGTAATTTTAATCAGATTGCCAATACTATCATTAATACTTTAGCTAATACAAGTGGTATTATCTGTGATGGGGCAAAACCTTCTTGCGCAGCGAAAATTTCCTCAGCATTAGATGCAGCACTTTTAGCTCATACAATGAGTATGCATGATGATGTATTCCATGCTGATGAAGGTATTGTAAAAGATGATTTAGAAAAAACTATTAGAGCGGTAGGATATATTGGTCGAGAAGGAATGAAATCAACAGATATTGAAGTGTTGAATATTATGATTGATAAAGTCTGTCCGTGAATTAATTTGATGAAAAATAAATAAAAGAGGTCTTGAAGATGGCAAGATTAATAGATAAAGGTACTAGAGAATATACCTGTGCATTAATCATGATGTTTTTTGGTAGTTTGGCAGCATTTGGGGCAGAGTATTGTTTGCAACCAGTTATACCTATTTTGGCACAAGATTTTAACTTGACTCCGACACAAGCAAGCTTATCCATGTCTTTTGGTACAATCGGTATGGCTTTTTCAATGTTGTTGATAGCTAGTATTTCCAAACATTTGGAACGTAAAAAAGTCATGGTAATCGCTTTGGGGATTTCTTCTATATTGATATTGTTGATGTCAATTACAGAAGAATTTGCATTGATTTTGGCTTTGCGTTTTGTACAGGGAATTTTATTGGCAGGTTTTCCTTCTTTAGCTGTAGCTTATATAAATGAGGAATTCAATCCTAAAATAATCGGTGCTGCTATTGGTGTTTATGTAGCAGCAACGCCTCTTGGCGGTCTAGTTGGTCGTATTTTAATCAGTACCTTAACAGATGTAGCTTCATGGAGAATGGGCTTGATGATTGCCGGTATATTATATTTATTGAGTGCAATCATGATGTGGATTTTCTTGCCACCATCTTTAAATAAAAAAATCGAACATGGTAAAATTAAAATACAATGGAAAGATTTTTTGAGTTTATTGCAAAATAAGAAAATAATTATGATATATTTAATAGCTTTTTGTGTAATGGGCTGTTTTGTATGTACGTATAATTTTATTTCTTATGTATTGATGACAGAACCTTATAATTTGAGCCAAACTATAATTGGCTTTATCTTTGTGCTTTATTTAGTAGGTTCAGTAAGTTCAGCCGTTATGGGAACATTATCTGACCATTATGGTCATGGAATAATAATCGTGATTTCTGTTATTATTCAATTAGTTGGTATTTTATTGACTTTATTTATGCCTTTAATCGTGAAGATAATAGGTCTTGCTATATTTACTTATGGCTTTTTTGGTGTGCATTCAAATGATTGTGCGTGGGCACCGCAGAGTTGTCAAAATGATAAAGCGCAAGTTTCTGCGATGTATATGCTATTTTACTATATTGGTGCTAGTACATTTGGTACAATCGGCGGTACTTTTTTAAGTAATTATGGTTGGAGCGGTATAGTAGTATTTGAAACTGTTATTTTGACTATAGGTTTAATTTTGGCAATAATCTTATATAAAAAGAAGGAATAGTAAAAGTATAATTTTTAGAGATTTAGGATGTGTAAAATTTGTTTTTTAAACAAGAATATATTGCATCAGTAGAAACAAATCCCTCTATATTATTTTTTGATTTAGAAATGACTGGTGGCAATACTAGATATGATGAAATTTTACAATTTAGTATTGTGGATTTATATAAAGGTGTGGTATTCAATGAGTATATAAAGCCACGAAAATGTAAATCGTGGAAAGATACAGAAGCTATACACCATATAACACCAGAAATGGTAAAAGATTGTTTTACGATAAATGCTCATCAAGCAACAATAAAAAATTTATTTAAACATGCAGATATGGTCATTGGCTATGGCATTGAAAATGATTTGCGCTTTATGAAAAAAGATAAAATTTTTGTAGGTAAAAATACTATTATTTATGATTTACAAAAATCTTTTTCACGAGTTTATAGCAATGATAATAATATGCCTAGCTTGAAATCTTGCGCGCAGTATTATAGATGTCCAAATTTAGGAAAAGCTCATGACAGTTTGATTGACACATATATTACCGTTTATTGTTTTGTATGCATTTATGGATTAGATATGCCGAAGTGGCTAAAAGATATAGTAGAAAAGCAAAAAAGTAATTAATTATTTATTAGAAGCTGTATAAAATCTCATTATCATAAATAAAATTTATGATAACATTAAATATGTTAAAAAAATCACATAAAGTCATTGACAATAGTTTTATTAATACCTATACTGTAAATAGAATGTTATGTTCTATTTTTTATATTGTACATAGGTTAATTTTTGGGTATTTCATAAGTAATAAGTATGAAAGATTTATTTGTGAGAATACTTTATAAAAACTTAAAATATGATATAATAGATATAATTAATATTATATGTGTTGTATGACTTTGGTATAACATAATGCTCTTAATTTAAGAGCGTATGAATATAAAAGGTTGGGGCAACAACCTCTAAGATAGATATTTAAATCCTATGTTATAAATTAATATAGGTAGTGTCATTATGTCTTAAAATCACATAGATATGTGAATTGTCAATTGCATATATATGAAGGAGTGTTTATTTTATTATGGCAAAAGTAAAAATTACTGAAACAGTATTACGCGATGGCCATCAGTCCTTGCTTGCTACACGTATGCGTCTTTCCCAGATGCTTCCACAGCTCGAAGCTCTCGATGCTATTGGCTACAAATCTTTAGAAGCTTGGGGCGGAGCTACATTTGATAGCTGCCTTCGTTTCCTTGATGAAGATCCATGGGAACGTCTTGACACATTAAAAGCTCATCTTAAAACTCCTATTCAGATGTTGCTTCGTGGTCAGAACCTTTTAGGTTACTACCAATATCCAGATGATGTTGTTCGTGCTTTCGTTAAAAAAGCTGCTCAACATGGTATTGGTGTATTCCGTATCTTTGATGCTCTCAATGATACTCGTAACCTCAAAACAGCTGTAGAAGCTGCTAAAGAAGCTAAAGCTGAAGTTGAACATTCTGTAGAAGTTCAAGGTTGCTTAGTTTACACAGTTGGCGGTCCTCACACTATTGCTGAATTTGGTAAATTAGCTAAAGAACTTGATGCTATGGGCGTTGATTCCATCTGCATTAAAGATATGTCTGGTTTATTAAAACCATATGATGCTTATGAACTCGTTAAAGAATTAAAAGCATCCACAAAACTTCCTATTCAGTTACACACTCACTATACTAGCGGTTTTGGTTCCATGGCTTACATGAAAGCTATCGAAGCTGGTGTAGATGTAATTGACTGTGCACTTTCTCCATTCGCTATGGATACTTCTCAGCCTTGTACAGAAACTATGGTTGCTGCACTTGAAGGTACTGAATATGATACAGGTCTTGACCGTCAGGCTATGACTCCAATCGCTAAACACTTCCTCGGTGTTAAAAAAGAAATCATTGACGAATTTGGTTTAAAAGGTTACTTCGATGTTAACCCTAACGTTCTTGACTTCCAGATTCCAGGTGGTATGTTATCCAACCTTGTTAATCAGTTAAAAGAAATGGGTATGGCTGATAAATATCAAGATCTTCTTGATGAAATGCCACGCGTTCGTGCTGACCTTGGTTACCCACCACTCGTTACTCCTTCTAGCCAGATTGTAGGTACTATGGCTACATTCAACGTTATGACTGGCGAACGTTATAAAATGGTTCCAGACGAATTCAAAAAACTTGCTCGTGGTGAATTCGGTCGTACTCCACAGCCTGTTAACCCAGAAGTTCTTGAAAAATGCGGCATTAAAGAAGAAGACTTGGTTACTTGCCGTCCAGCAGACCTTCTCGAACCAGGTATGGATAAATTCAAAGCAGAACTTGCAGCTAAAGGCTTCCCTAACGCTAGCGAAGAAGATGTATTATCTTATGCTCTCTTCCCAGCTGTTGCTGAAGAATTCTTCAAAAAACGTACTGTTAAAACTCTTAAAGAACTTGGTGTTGCTAACCCAACTGACGAAGATGTTTTACTTTACAACCTCGATGCTGAAGTTGCAAAAAAATTCTTTGCTGCTAAATAATTTTAAATATGAAAAGGCTCCACTTCTTGTGGGGTCTTTTTATATTAGTTTTTTTAATGACTTGAAATATAATTAAAATATAATAAAAACAGCTTTTTAGATATTGATTTATAGTTAAATTTTTAGATAAAATATTTTACTGATAAACTAACTTGAAGTAGTTATATAGAGTTATATAAGGAGAAATAGAAAGCGATGCAGTTGAATATTACAACAGACTATGCTATTAGAATTATTTTAGCATTAGCTAATAGAGATGGCGAAGTAGTATCTTCAAAAGATATCTCTATGACGATGAAAATTCCTCAAAAATATGTATTGAAAATAACACGTAGCTTGGTAGCTGCTGAGTTGATAGAACGTCGTTCGGGTGTATATGGTGGTTTTTTATTGGCTAAAAAGCCAGAAGAGATATCTTTATTAGAAATAGTTAAAGTAATGGAACCAACGATGTATGTAAATCGTTGTTTAGAAGAAGATAATTATTGCAGTAGAGATGCTGTTGATAATTGTTCGATAAGAAAATTTTATACTAATTTTCAAAATATAATTGAAGAAAAATTTTCAGAGATTACTATAAAAACTTTGATAGACAATAAATAAAAAAGATGTTTTCTTTTGAAAACATCTTTTTATTTTGCCTATATATAATTGAATTAAGAATTTTGTTCTTGGTATTGTTTAAAGTTTTTAATTATAGCAATTGGTGTTTTTTGAGATGCGTTACCAAATGGATTATCGATAAGTAATTTAGCAACCATTTGACCATTACAGCCATCTGTTACATCTACGATACGAGAACGTTTTAAGTCGTTAACATCGGCGATTACAGCACCAAAGCAGTTAAGGCGAGATTTTAAATTATTAACTACTTCTTTTGTGTTTTCAGGGCCATAAACGATAGATTTATCAAATGGTGGCATTGTGCCAGTCACATCATCGATAAGAGCTGTTTGACGGCCAGCGATTTGATAGAATACACCAGATTTACCTACTAATTTTGCTAAGAAGCCGATAAATAAGCCAGCAGCTACACGGAAATGACCTTCTTTAATCATTAATGATTCCATGCCATGAGGAGTTGCAAGACTACCATAATCTGGAATAAAACGGCAACAAAATTGAGCCATATGAGAGATTTTGAGGTCTTCAGGACGAATGTATAATCCTTGAGTAATAGCGACAACGCTTTCAGCTACAGTGATGACATCATCAGGACCAATTTTATCTTTTGTATATTTTTCGATAGTATCTACAATATCATCTTTTTTTGTTAGAATACGAGTCGGAATGGGTATAATTTTAACTTCAGACATGATTTACCTTCCTTTTTTACAGTTATAAATTTAAAATATTAACAAGTTCTTATAAATTAATCTGCAAGCTTGATATCTGCTAATTTAGCGATTTCTTCAGATGTAAGCACGATTGTTTCTTTGGAGATTTTCCATGGGTAACGTGCAGCATGCTGATAAACGATATCAAGTGGTAAATCAACCATATGAGTAAGTGTTTGTTTGATATCATTGTTTTTACGGTCAATTAATTTAACGCGAATAACAATGTCAATGCTTTCTTTTTTCTGAATTAATACAGCTTCAAAATAATCATCTTCACGAGAAACGCCTTTTAATTCAGCTTTTGCTTCAACTTTTACACCATCAAATTGTTCATATGGTAAAAGTTGACGAACGTAACAGTCCATGATTGTAGCACATTGTTTACCTTCATTGGCAACATTGATAGTAGTGCTAAGTGAAATACTGTCTTGAGTGATTTCATCAACAGTAAATGGTGTATGTTCGCTAGCTTTCATGTTGACAATAGCATCACCAACAACACGAATGATTACTTCATTGAGTAAGAATAAAATAATTAAAATCCATAGAATAATTGTGATAATAAAATCCACATCAATGCCCCCAATTGTGTTATTTTGCAAATGTAGTTAAATCTACATCTGTAATAGGTGGAATATCACTACCTAAAATAATTTCAGCCATTTTTTCAGAATTATTCTGTTTGGCAGAAAAGCGTAATTCAAGAGAACCAGATTGTTCTTGTGTATTGAGTAAATTATTTTTTGTAAGTATAGTAGCAGCATCTTTAGCTGTTTCTAAGGCTGGATTGATTAAAGCAACATCTTTGCCAAAATGTTTTGTTAAAACTTCACTGATGATAGGATAATGTGTACAACCTAAAATTAAAGAGTGAATATCGCTAGTTTTAAATTTGTCTGCATATTCTTGTACAGCTTCATCAATAGCATTATCATGAATATGACCTGTTTCAATCAATGGTACAAATTTTGGGCAACCTACACCAAAAACCTTTATATGTGGATCAAGGTTAGAAGCTGCTTGTTTATGCATACCTTTTTTGATAGTAGCTTCTGTAGCGATAACACCGATATGTTTATTTGCAGAAGCTTTAACAGCAGGAATGATAGCTGGGTTCATAGGAACTAAAGCAAAAGAAGTTTTGTCTTTAATTACTGGATAACCATAAGATGTCATAGTATTGCAAGCACAAACTGCCATTTTTACGCCACGAGATTGGAAATAATCCATAAATTGTTGTAGAAATGAAATGATTTCTTCAGGAGTGCGTGAACCATATGGGGCACGAGCTGAATCTCCGACAAATATAAAATTTTCATGAGGTAAAAGGCGTCTTAGTTCTTTTAATACTGTGAGACCTCCAAGACCAGAATCAAAAACACCTATAGGTGAATTGCTATCCATTACTGTTGCTCCTTATTGTTATTATTTTAAAGCATTTTGCATTTTTGTATAGTATTTTTCAGGCAAACGAGTTATATGACCAGTAGCTTTGCTTGTGAATACATTTTGAGTGAAACCTTCAACTAATAAAGTATTATCACAATCGCGATAGATTTTATAGCTGAATTCCATTTTTACTTTGGTTAAAGCTACAGGTGTAGTTTCTATGCGTAAAACATCATCAAATTTACCTGAAGCTATATATTTACATTTCACTTCGGTGATAGGAAAAACATAGCCATCTTCCATCATTTCGCCAAGTGTGATACCGATTTCACGTAAGAAATTAACACGGCCAATTTCAAACCAACGTATGTAGTTAGAATGATGTACGACAGCCATAGCATCAGTATCATAAAAATTAACACGATGGATAGAGGTACTAATCATAAAATCATCTCCAATATAAAATAAAACACCGCCAAAAGGCGGATACAATAAACTATGAGTTAGATAAATATATGTATATGCCTCATAGCCAAACTTCATTATACTAATAATTGAAGTGCTTTTCAAGATTAATTTTGAGGAATTTATCTTCCAGGTCGTTGCAAGCGATAGGAAATTTTGGCATCTTTTTTAGTGAAGGCAACCCATAAATCACAAGCAGTGCAAAAAAAGCGACCTTTGGCTTCTGGTCTTGCTACATGACCAAGTTTTCTACGACAGACTGGGCATTTTATATCCAACAGAAACACTTCCTTAATTTAATGAGATTAAAATAAAAAGCACAGATTTTTCTGTGCTGATACTTAAAATTGGTGTGCCCAACAGGAATCGAACCTGTATTTTTGACTCCGGAGGTCAACGTTCTATCCATTAGACTATGGGCACATATAAACTATATTATACTAAAAAAATAAAATTTTTCAATGATAAAGATATGATATCTATTTATAAAAAATAAAGGTACTTTCAATTAAGAAAGATACCTTTATTTTTATTTATTATTCCTGTTGGGATAAATTTTGAGCTACAGCAATAAAAGATTTTTCACAAAGTTCATCTAAGCGAGTGAAATCTTTATTGAGATATAGATAACCTAAAACTGCTTCAAATCCTGTGCTTATATGATAATCATGGACTGAAGCCACACGTGGAGCGTGCGATTTAGCATTTTTTCCACGCTTGAAGACATATGCTTCATCTTCCGTTAAATCGTCTTTGATAGCTTTATAAGCTTGTGCTTGAAGCGTAGCTGAAACTAATTTCATACTGAAATCATTCAAAAGATGTACGCGAGATTGTTCAAAATTGAGTAATCTTGTGCGTATATAAAGATGATAATAAGCATCACCTACATAGGCTAAAACAAGCGGAGATAGATTGCGCGTAGGTATATCTTCATAACGATTTTTTAATTCATCAGGTGCTGTAAATTTAAAAAGATGTTGTTTTAAATATTGATATTGTTTGAATTTCATTATTTTTTCCAGCGAACACCAGTAGGAGAATCTTCTAAAGTAATACCGATATTTTTAAGTTCGTCACGGATTTTATCAGCAGTTGCCCAATCTTTATTTTTACGAGCATTTTGACGAATATCAATGATTAAATTCATGAGATTATCCACAAGTCCATCGTCAGCGGAGTTATCATCTTCTTCTAAAATACCAATGATATCAGCCATTTCACTGAATACATCAAGAGCAGTATCAACAGCTACTTTACTGCAAGCTACTTTACCGGAAGTTACTTCATTGTAGTAGATATTGATTTCTTTAGAAAGGTCAAACATATTTGCAATAGCAAGAGCTGTGTTGAAATCATCGTCCATAGCTTCAAAGAAATTTTGTTTGCACTGTTTTGCTTTGGCGATAAGTTCTTCACCAGATGTAGCATCAGTTGTGTTTTTAGCTAATTCTTTGAGATTATCAAGAGCATTTTTCAAACGGTTTAAGCTAGTTGTAGCTTCATCAAGACGAGCATCACTGAAATCAAGTGGGCTACGATAATGAGTAGATACGATGAAGAAGCGAAGTACTTCTGCTGGATATTTATCAAGGATTTCTTTAACAGTGAAGAAATTGCCGAGAGATTTACTCATTTTTTCTTGATTGATTGTGATAAATCCATTATGAAGCCAATAGCGAGCAAAACTATGGTCATCACCACAATAAGCTTGAGATTGAGCAATTTCATTTTCATGATGAGGGAAGATTAAATCGCTACCGCCACCATGGAAATCAAATGTTTTACCAAGATATTTTAAAGACATAGTAGAACATTCAATATGCCAGCCAGGACGACCATTGCCCCATGGGCTTTCCCAGAATGGTTCACCTGGTTTTGCTGCTTTCCAAAGAGCAAAATCCATAGGATTGTGTTTGCTTTCATTGACTTCAATGCGAGCACCAGCCATCATATCTTCAAGTTTACGGCCACTTAATTTACCATAACCTTTGAATTTTTCTACGCTGAAATAAACATCGCCATTTAATTCATAAGCATAGCCTTTATCAATGAGTACAGATATCATGTCAATGATTTCTGGAATAGTTTGAGATACTTTAGGATAAATATCAGCATGTTTTACATGAAGTTTATCCATTACTTCAAAATAAGAATTGATATATCTTGTGGAGATATCGCTCCAATTTACACCTTCTTGGTTAGCAGTGCGGATGATTTTATCATCTACATCAGTAAAGTTTTGGATATGTTTTACTTTATAGCCAAGATGAGTGAAATAGCGTTTGATTACGTCCCAAGTAACGAATGGGCGAGCATTACCAATATGAGGGTGATTGTATGGTGTAACACCGCAAACATAAATGCTTACTTGTCCCTCTTTTAGTGGTTTGAATTCTTCTTTTTGTTTTGTTAGAGTATTATAAACTTTAAGCATGATTATTCTTGGAATCCTCCAATTCTTTTTTTAGTTTTTCTAATTGTAATTGTAAATCAGAAATACGATGAGAAAGTGTTTTAATCATATCTAATTCAGGGTCTGGTAACTTATCATGAGATAAATCGACGTCGAGCTCTTCGGCTAATTCACGCATTTTTGGAGAAATTGGTTTTTCTTCAACTTGTGTTTTTTCACCTTTGATTAAAATGACTCTACCCGGAATACCTACAACAGTAGCATATGCTGGTACTGGTTTTACTACGACAGAACCAGCACCAATTTTGGCATGGTCGCCTACAGTGAATGAGCCTAAAACTTTAGCACCACAAGCCACTACGACATTATTACCAATAGTAGGGTGGCGTTTCCCTTTTTCTTTACCTGTACCACCCAAAGTAACTCCTTGGTATAAGGTAACATTTTTACCGATAATAGTAGTTTCGCCAATGACGATACCGGAACCATGGTCAATGAATAAACCAGGGCCTATTTGCGCACCAGGGTGGATTTCAATTCCTGTCAAAAATCTACCTAAATGAGAGATTAAACGAGGAATGACTACCCAATTTTTTTTGTAGAAATAATGACTTAAGCGGTAAAGCCAAATAGCATGCAAACCAGGATAACATAAGAGAACTTCAAATATACTTTTGGCAGCAGGGTCACGCTCAAATACAACACGAATATCTTTTTTTAAAGTTGATAATAAGTTCATAATGCTCACCGTTATAACGTATAACCCAGCCAAAAAATAGCTGGGTTATATGGATTATTTCTTTATAAATTTTAATTAGATTTAAGCTAAAGTGCGTTCAATGCGTTTTGCTGCACGTTCATAGCCTAAAACTTCTACAAGACCAGCAAGGTCAGGGCCATGCATTTGACCAGTTAAAGCAATACGAATAGGCATATAAACGAATTTTCCGCCTAATTTTATACCTTTATTAGCTTTGAAGTCTTTCATGATTTGTTTGAAAATTGGTTGGATATTTTCAGCTGTGAATTCTGTAAGCTCAGCTAATTTATTTTTAAACATAGTGATAACTTCAGTTGCAGTTTCTTCTTCAAGAACAGCTTTACATTCATCATCTTCTACTGTGAAATCATCTTTATAATAGAGGTCAGCGAAATCTACATATTGAGCAGCAAAACTCAAATGATCGCGAATAACTTCTGTGAAGCGATTTAATCTAGCCATTTCTTGTTCATCTGGAGTATCAGAGATATAGCCTTTTTCGATGAGATGAGGAATAGCCATCTGTGTGATTTGAGAAGCAGGGATTTTTTTCATGTATTGAGCGTTGATCCAGTTTAATTTGTCGATATCGAATACAGCTGGATTTTTAGCTACATGGTCCATAGAGAATTCTTTGATTAATTCATCAATGGAGAAGATTTCTTGTTCACTTTGAGGAGCCCAGCCTAAAAGTGCTAAGAAGTTAACGATTGCTTCTGGTAAATATCCGAGGTTTTTATATTGTTCAACGGAAGTTGCACCGTGACGTTTACTCATTTTTGTATGGTCTTTACCCAAGATAAGAGAAATATGACCAAATTTTGGTACAGGGAAGCCAAGTGCTTCATATAAAACTACCTGACGAGGAGTGTTGGATAAATGTTCTTCTGCACGGATTACATGAGTGATATGCATTAGAGCATCATCGATTACTACTGCGTAGTTATATACAGGGATACCATCGGCTTTAACGATAACGAAATCACCGATACCGTTGGAGTCAAAGCTCATTTTTCCACGAACCATATCATCAAAATTTACGGATTGGTCGCAAGAAGTGCGGAAGCGGATAACAGGTTTTCTACCTTCAGCTTCGTATTTTTCGATTTGTTCAGGTGTAAGGTTACGGCAATGGCCACCATAAAGAGGCATTTTATTTTGTGCACGAAGAGCTTGACGTTCAGCTTCGATTTCTTCTTCTGTGCAATAGCAGTAATAAGCTTTACCTTCAGCTAATAATTTATCAGTGAATTTTTTATAAATATCTAAACGTTCAGTTTGACGATAAGGACCATATTCGCCACCTACATCAATACCTTCATTCCAATCAAGACCGAGCCATTTTAAAGCAGCTTTGATATTTTCCTCAGATTCTTTTGTAGAGCGAACTCTATCTGTATCTTCAATACGTAAAACAAATTTTCCATCAGTGTATTTTTTCGCTAATAACCAGTTGAATAATGCACTTCTTGCCCCACCAATATGGAATGGACCAGTAGGACTTGGTGCAAATCTAACTCTGATTTGTTCAGACATTAGTGATACCTCCAAATATATGAATTGATAATTATGAAATTTATTTAGCAAATTCTATTATACCATACAAAGGCAAGCACTTGAGCAGAGAAATAAGGATAAATTAATTTTTTATAAATTTAATTTATCAATACTACACATAGCATAAGAGGAAATTCCTTCTTCACTACCTGTAAAGCCTAAACGTTCTTCTGTAGTAGCTTTAATATTGACATCTTCAATAGGCAAATTTAAAGTTTCAGCCACATTTTTTTGCATAGTAGGAATGAATGGCAATAATTTTGGTCGTTGAGCAACAATAGTAGCATCGATATTGTTGATTTTATAGTTTTTAGCTTGTAAAAGTTCTCCTACATGTTTTAACAATATTAAGCTGGAGATACCTTTAAATCTTTCATCTGTGTCAGGAAAATGTTTGCCGATATCACCAAGAGCAGCAGCACCAAGTAGAGCATCAGAGATTGCATGAAGTAATACATCAGCATCAGAATGACCCAGTAGACCTTTTTCATGAGGAATATCAACGCCTCCTAAAATAAGTTTGCGGTCAGTTACTAATTTATGCACATCATAGCCTATACCAACTCTAGACATAATTAAACCTCTTTTCTATTCTATTATTATGTTTATTTTGAGACCTTAGTGAAGACTTCATTAAATAATGAAGAAATTTTTATTTTAGCGTGATTTTTTACTTTTTGTCCGAATAACATTTCTGCGATGACTAAATCTGTAGGAGTTGTAACTTTGATATTATTATAATCTCCCATAACGAGTTTTACTGCATGGCTAGTGCGACGAACAAGGCTAGCTTCATCAGTACCTAAGAAATTATCTTCTTGAGCTTTTTTATGAGCTTCAATTAAAATTTCTTTTTTAAATCCTTGTGGTGTTTGAATTGCCCATAATTTGTTTCTATCTGGTACTCGTTCGATAAAGCCCATTTCATTGATTTCAGCCGTAGTATCTTTTACAGGAACGGCACAAACAGCTGAACCAGATATCATGACTTCATTGATTACATTTTGGATTACTGTTTCAGAAATTAAAGGACGAGCAGCATCATGAACAAGTACGATATCAGAAGCAGGGTCTACTGCCATTAAGCCATTATAAACAGAATATTGACGTTCAGAACCACCTGCTACGATTTTGTAAGGTTTTAGTTTAGGAATTTTACTTAAGACTTTGCGAATAATTTCCATCTCGTTGATATCGACAGCAATGATTAATTCATCAACACAATCACAACGAGAAAAAGTAAGTAGAGTTTGAATTAAGATTGGTTTACCTGAAAGCTCAGTGAAAATTTTGTTGAAGCCAAGTCCCATGCGTTTTCCTTGACCGGCTGCGGGAAAAATAACAGAAACCATAAGAATACCTCCTTAAAAAAAGACTACGAAGTATAAACCCCGTAGTCTTTTCATAGTTTTTATTTTGGTTTGGCAAAAATCATGCGTCCTGCTGCTGTCTGTAATACAGAAGTAACAACAACTTCTAATGTTTCATTGAGATGTTTATGACCACCTTCAACGACAATCATTGTACCGTCGTCTAAATAAGCAACACCTTGTCCTTGTTCTTTACCATCTTTTACTACAGTTACTACCATAGTTTCACCAGGAATAACTACTGGTTTTATAGCATTAGCTAATTCGTTAATATTGAGAACTTGAACGCCTTGTAAATCAGCGACTTTGTTTAAATTAAAATCGTTAGTGATGATTTTAGCACCGATTTCTTGTCCTAAACGGATTAATTTGGAATCAACACCTGTAACATCATCATAATCGTGATGGTCGATTTTTACAAGCATATCAAATTCTGTTTGAATGCGTTTTAAGATATCCAGACCGCGTCTACCGCGTGTTCTTTTGAGTAAATCTGAAGAGTCAGCGATAAATTGTAATTCTTCTAATACGAAAACAGGGATTAATAAAGTACCTTCAATAAAACCTGTTTTGCAGATATCAGCAATTCTACCATCAATAATAACACTTGTATCGAGTAATTTATATGATGGAGTGTTTAATTCTGTCTTTATTTTATCCACAGATGAATTATCATCATTTTTATTAGCGTCTTCTTTAATGCGAGAAGGTAATAATGCAATAATATCTTTTCGTTTCTTTATGGTAATATATAAACCTAAATAACCAAAGACAATACTGAAAATGATTGGAATGTAAGGACCGATTAAAGGAATTCTAGAGAATGCGACACCTAAAAGATTAGCAAGAATAAGACCGATAGCTAAACCTAAAACACCAGCAACAACATCATGTGTTGGCATTTTACTGAGCTGACGTTCTACCCATATAGAGAAGATACGTAATTTGTTTATACAATAAGAAGAAGAAATAAATCCAATAGAACCACCAATAATACCACCGATGAGAATAGATAGAGCATTCATCATAGTCATATCTAAAATATCGAGGTTAATTTGTAAAAATTCAGCACTAATAATATAGGCTAAAACAGGACTAGCAAACTCTAGTAAAGTTGCCCCGATGATAACAGCAAAGACTGTTATAAAAAATTTTAAAACTCTATTTAATAACACTGTTGAAATTAAACCCCCTTTACGAATGTGTTATAAATTTATTCTACTAAAATAATGAACAAAAGTCCATTAAGATTGCAAAATTATAATCAAATTATAATTTTTTAATCATAAACACATAATATATTCAGATTGATTTTGAGAAACGATTTTAAAACCTAATTTTTTGTACATATTTACAGCATAATTATTCTTTTGCACGGATAGTGATATTTGAGTATAATTTTTTTGCCGTAAAAAAGTTAAAAAGTTTTTTAATAAAGAAGTACCAATACCTTTATTTCGATATTGAGGGTATATGGACATAGCTAGTTCAGGAATATTGTCATTTAGATGACTAAATCCTTGAATACAGCGTATCCATACAGCACCTACTATATAATTATCAACTTGGGCAATAAAACAATAATCATCTTTTTCTTTACCAAAATTATTTATATAACGCCATAAACTAGGTTCTTGAATTATTGTTCTGGGTGGAATTTGGTCAGTATCTGCAAGAAAAATTGCTTCATATAAAAAATCGGTTAATAAAGGAATTTCATTTTCTTTTATAGGACGAATTATTATATTCATGATAAAACCTCTAGTTAAGTGCAATTTTTAAGGCTTCACTTAAATAACGAACACCATGGATTTGTACATTTGAAGCAAAATGTTCAAGGCGTTCTAAATTTTTGGCAGGTAAGATGATATTTGTAAAGCCCATGCGAATAGCTTCGCGAACTCTTATATCCGGTTGGCTGACAGAGCGTACTTCGCCAGAAAGTCCGACCTCACCAAAGATAATAGTTTGAGGTTTGATACTTTGATTGCGAAAACTTGAAGCCATAGCACAGCAAAGAGCTAAATCGACAGATGGGTCATCTATTTTTATGCCACCTGCTACTTTTACATATACATCACAAGTACCCATATTTAAATGCACGCGTTTTTCTAGGACTGCTAATAATAATTGAATTTTTTTGATATCTATAGAGTCAGAAGTCCTGCGTGGCGGTACGTATGGTGTAGGAGCTACTAGAGATTGTATTTCTACTAAAAGAGGTCGAGTTCCTTCAAGGGCAGGTATGATTACTGTACCAGATTCATTGCTATTTTCTTCAGATAAAAACATTTTAGAAGCATCAGGAACATCGACAAGACCAGTTTCACGCATTTCAAAAATACCGATTTCATTAGTATTACCAAAGCGGTTTTTTACAGCACGTAAAACACGATATTCAGCATTGCGTTCGCCTTCAAAATAAAGTACTGTGTCAACGATATGTTCAAGCACACGAGGACCTGCAAGTGTGCCGTCTTTAGTTACATGACCAATGATGAAGATGGAGATATTATTTTGTTTAGCAATGCGAAGTAAGCTTACAGAACATTCACGTACTTGGCTGACGCTACCTGGCGCACTTTGGACATCAGGGCGAAAAATAGTTTGAATGGAGTCGATGATTAATAAATCAGGCTTTGTTTCAAGTACATGACGTTCAATGCGTTCTAAATCTGTTTCGCTTAGAACAAAGAGATTATCTTGAAGTGCATTTAATCTATCAGCTCGCATGCGAATTTGACGAGCACTTTCTTCACCTGTTACATATAAAACTTTATGGGTAGTAGCTACATTAGCACAAATACGCAAATTCAAACTGGATTTACCAACACCAGGGTCACCGACCATGAGGACAAGTGACCCTGGAATTATACCTCCACCTAAAACGCGGTTCATTTCTACAGAGCCAGCACTAAATCTAGGTAAATCTTCTGTAGCAATTTCTTTTATGGGTTTAGGTGAACTATTTGTTTTATTTGTACTAAGGCTAAAACCACGATTATTAGAAGGAGTAACTTCTTCTAATTCTTCAACTAAAGTATTCCACTGACCACAACCTGGACATTTGCCAAGCCATTTAGGAACACTATAGCCACATTCTTGACATACATATAAGGTTTTGCGTTTAGCCATAATAAGTTTCCTTGTAATTTTTTTATTATTTGGATTTAATGTGTAAATATTTTTTGAGATATTTTGCCATGGATTTTACTAGCCAAATAATGGCGATTAAAAAATTTAAAGTAAAATTTTTTATGCGTTTTATCAAAGATTTTTCAGCTAAAAAATTTTTTTGTACTTTATTCATTATTTATTTGTAACCTCAAAATTATCTGTTAGATTTTCGATATTTTCTGTAGGCAATACATCATCAACTTTAAAAGTCAATTTATCCTCAACGCAATCTATAATTATTTTTTGCATGGATTTTATATTTTTTTGCAATAATTGTTCAGCAAGTGGGTCTTGAAGATAGCGTTGAACAGCACGTTTTAGCGGTCTAGCACCATAGATTGTATCAGTGCCATGTTTTAAGAGATAAGATTTTACTTCATCTTTGATGATTAATTCAATATCCATTTCAGCTAATCGCTTTTGAACATCATTTAATAATAAAGTAACGATTTGAGTCAATTCTTTATCAGTTAGTGGTTCAAAGATAATTATTTCATCAATACGATTGAGAAATTCTGGTTTGAATTGTCTTTTTACTTCGTCCATGACGATTTTTTTAGCATTTTGTTTAATCTGTTTATCTTCATTGACAGTAAAGCCCATGGTATTTGTCTTTTGTGGTTGTAGTTTAAAAGCACCTGCATTTGATGTCATGATGATGACTGTGTTTTTGAAATCAACAGTTCTGCCTTGGCTGTCGGTTAGGCGACCATCATCTAAGACTTGCAGAAGAATATTGAAAATATCTGGGTGGGCTTTTTCGATTTCATCTAATAAAATAACAGCATACGGTTTGCGACGAACAGCGTCAGTTAATAGACCGCCTTCATCATAGCCGATATAACCTGGAGAAGCACCGAGCATACGAGATACTGTATGTTTTTCCATATATTCGGACATATCAAAGCGTATCATGGCGGATTCATCACCGAAAATAGCTTCTGCCAATGAACGTGCTAATTCTGTTTTACCTACACCAGTAGGGCCTAAAAATAAAAATGAACCTATAGGACGTTTTGGGTCTTTAAGTCCTGCTCTAGCACGACGAATGGCTTTAGCTACAGCGTTTACACCTTCATTTTGACCTACTACACGTTTATGAATTATATCTTCAATATGCAAAAGTCTATCTGCTTCTTTAGCTACTAATCTTTTTACAGGGATACCAGTCCAAAGAGTAGCGACATCGGCGATATCTTCTTCAGTTACAGCTATTTGAGCATTATTTTGTTTTTCCCATGCAGTTTTAGCAGTAGCTAATTCTTCTTTGATTTGTATTTCTTGGTCGCGGATAGTAGCTGCTAATTCATAATCTTGATTATCAATAGCTTTTTCTTTAGCTTTTTTCAAATCTTGAATTTTTTGTTCTAATTGTGAAATATTTGTAGGGATATTTACTGTTTTTAAGCGAACCTTAGCAGATGCTTCGTCCATTAAATCAATGGCTTTATCTGGTAAAAATCTATCTGTGATATAGCGCTGAGATATTTTTACAGCAGCTTTGATAGCTTCATCTGTAATTTTAGCACAATGAAATTCTTCATATTTATTGCGAATGCCTTTTAAAATGCTGATGGCATCTTCAACGCTAGGTTCATTCACCATGATAGTTTGAAAACGTCGTTCAAGGGCAGAGTCTTTCTCAATATATTTTTTGTATTCTTTTAAAGTAGTAGCACCGATTACTTGAATTTCGCCACGAGATAGAGCTGGTTTTAAAATATTAGCAGCGTCCATAGAGCCTTCAGCAGCACCTGCGCCTATGAGAGTATGCATTTCATCAATGAATAAAATAATATTTTTATTTTCAATGATTTCATCAATGATTTTTTTGAGTCTGTCTTCAAAATCACCGCGATATTTAGTGCCAGCAACTAAGCTTGCCATATTTAAGGAAATGATGCGTTTAGAAGCTAAGACTTTAGGAATATTGCCATTGATTAAACGTTGAGCCAATCCTTCTGTAACAGCAGTTTTCCCCACACCTGGCTCACCAATGAGAATTGGATTGTTTTTAGTACGGCGAGATAAAATTTGAATTACACGTTCAATTTCACGATTGCGACCGATTACAGGGTCTATTTTTTCTTCTTGTGCCAATATATTCAAATCTCTACCATATTTATCTAATAGAGGTGTAGCAGAATTATTTTTTTGCTTGTTATCTTTGGTATTATTATCTTTTTTAGGAGCTTTATTTTCTTTAAAGACATTTAATTTAGGCATATCGTTTAAAGTATCTTCATTTAATAAATCCAAGATAGCATCATGGATAATATCTAAATCAGCGCCTAAAGAGATGAGGATTTCACAAGCTATACTTTCAGTATCGTAGATGATACCAAGTAAAATGTGTTCAGTGCCAATATAATCATGCCCTAAAGCTTGTGCTTGTTCGACAGCATATTCCATGATAGTTTTAGCTTCAGGAGAATAGCCTATTTCTTCAGTTTCAAGATCGTCAAAATCTTCTTTTTCCACTAATTCATGAACTCTTTGCCTTACTGTATATAAATCTATACCTATAGAAGAGAGAGCTTTAGCAGCTACATTAGTACCTTCATGTAATAGACCAAGTAAGATATGTTCAGTGCCTACATGAGCATGTTTTAAATGTTTTGCTTCATATTGAGCTAATTTTAAGACTTTTATAGCAGATTGAGTAAAACGTCCTTGCATAAATAAATCCTTTCTGTAATTAAAATCAGCTCATAGATATATCTGGGGCTAATTCTTGCAATATTTTTCTGATGATATGAGCACGTTGTTTATCAATTTCTTGAGGTGTCATATTTTCATTTTGTTGTAAGTTTTGAATATAATTTTTTTGACTGGCAATCAATAAGATATTTAAAAGCTCTGGTTTTGTTTCATCAATGATATCAAGGTCAACGCCTAAGCGCACTTTACTTACTAAATCAAGCATTTCATTTTCTGAGATAAAACGAGCGTATTTTAAAATACCGAAAGAGCGCCATACACGATTAGCGAGTTTATCAGGGGAATAATTTAAAAGAGCTTTTCTTGCTTCGCGTTCATGGGAGATAATTTCAGTTACAGTACTATTGAGATTATAGATTAATTCTTGTTCTTTAAAGCCTAGAGTTAATTGATTATCTATTTGGAAAATATTACCTGCATTATCTTCGCCAAAGAAATTGCGGATAGCTAAGCCTAATTGTGGTGAAATGTTGACAATTTTTGATAATTGTTGAGTCATCACAAGTGCAGGTAAATGCAGTAAGACAGAAGCACGAAGACCTGTTCCTAAATTTGTAGGGCAAGCTGTTAAATAGCCCATTTTTTCATCAAAGGCAATATTTAAATAAGCTTCAATGGCATCATCAATGGCAAAAGCTTTGGCTAAAGGTGTATTTAAATCTAAGCCAGAAGCCATACATTGAATGCGTAAATGGTCATCTTCATTTACCATGATAGTTACAGAAGCATCTTGACTTAAAATCAATAATCTATTTTCTGGGTTGGTCAATAATTTTTTACTGATGAGATGTTTTTCTACTAAAACTTGTTGTTCAAGATGAGTTAATTTATCGATTTCCAGATAGTCAAATTTTAGACCTGTAGCACTTTCTATGGCTGGAATTAAGCGAATAATTAATTCTTTGATTTGAGCTAAATCATTGATATTAGCGCGATTAGGAAATGGTAAATTTTTTAAATTACGAGCGAGGCGAACTCTGCTAGCTAAAACAATATCTGCTTCTTTACCTAAAGTAGTAAGCCAAGATAATTGAGGAGTGGTAAATTTAGGCATTTTGGTCAACTCCTTTATCTAAATTTTGTTTAGCATGTAATTGATTTTCTAAAACTTTAATGCGGTCGCGCAAAACAGCAGCTTGTTCATATTCTTCAGCTTCTACATATTTAGTTATCTGTTTGCGTAAATTTAAAATTTCTTGTTTTAAATTCAATGTGCCACCAGCGCGATTAGGAATTTTGCCGATATGGGTACTAGAACCATGAATTCGACGAAGTAAAGGCTCTAGAGCAAGGGCAAAAGTTTTATAGCAATCACTGCAACCTATTTTGCCAGTTCTAGTAAAATCTTGATAACTCATATGGCAACTTGGGCAGATGAGCGGTTTTTTTAAGTTATTTGTATCACTATGTTTAGTGGTTTTAGGTTCATGATTGAAAATTCCAGATAAAAAATCATTTATAGAGAATACATTTTGTTTTTCAGCTAATAGGCCTAATTTTGTAGCACAAAATTCACAAAGATGATGTTCTATTTGTCCTTGACTGGTAATTTCAGTCACATAAATACTAGCTTCATGTTTATGGCATTCATCACATAACATAAAAAATGTCTCCTTTGTAAATTATTTATAAATAATCTAGCTAAAATTAGCCAAAGTCATAATTAATGATTTGATAAAAGATACACGTTCTTTAGCATCTAATTTGTCAAATACAGTGGAGAGCGTTTGCAAAAGCAAAGCTGCTTCACGTTTTTGGATTAATTCTCGTTTAAATAAATAATGAATAATATTATTTACTTCATCTAAAGTAATATCTTCATCTATTTTAGCTAATATATCTTGGTAAATTAAATCTTGTAGTGGAACTCTACCAATGCGAATAAAGCCACCAAGACCACGACGAGATTCGACAACGAAACCTTTGTCTTGAGTAAAACGTGTGCTTAGTACATAACTTATCTGTGAGGGAGCACAAGATATTTCATCGGCAATATCTGAGCGTTTTAATTCTACTTTGCGATTATGCTCAGCCGCCAGACGACGTAGGATATAATCTTCAATTAAGTCAGCTATATTGCTCATATTAATCACCTTTATTTTAAAAATTTTTATCACTAATTATATTATAATTTGACATTTTGACTTAAGCAAGTTTTTTATTTTTAGCCTAAAGTTTCTTCATAAAGGTATTTAAAATATTTTCGTTAATAATAAAATAAAAGCATTCAATAGTTAGTGAACTGCACCCCAAAAGTTGGACACAAAACAACTTTTGGAGGTGCAGTTTTTTTATGACTAAATACTCAAATGAATTTAAAGTTAAAGCAATT
>NZ_FOCY01000036.1:0-24030 GCF_900110235.1 Megamonas sp. Calf98-2
AGCGAAAGCTTGAAAGACACCTTGAAGATGACGAGGTTGATAGGCCAGGAGTAGAAGTTCAGTAATGAATGTAGCGTACTGGTACTAATAAGTCGAGAGCTTAACTTAAAAAAAGAAATGACTTGGAGCAAAGTAATCTTCTGAGTGGTTTTGAAAGATTAATATCTTTCAAAAAAGAAAAAAGAGAATATCTGGTGACGATGCCTAAATGGTTCCACCTGTACCCATACCGAACACAGTAGTTAAGCATTTAGAGGCCGAAAGTACTTGCATGGAGACGTGCTGGGAGGATAGGAAGTTGCCAGTTAAGAAAAAAGCACTGAAATATCTCAGTGCTTTTTTCTTTATCAAAATACAATTTAATAATGAGGTGAATGTTATGAATTTATTTCGAAAAAAAGACATTGCACATTTAGCACAAGATGCTGAAAAATCTGGATTTGTACGCAATTTAACTGCGTTTGATTTAGTTTTTTTAGGCATTGGTAGTGTTATTGGAACAGGTATTTTTGTATTAACCGGAGTAGGTGCAGCTTTATATGCAGGCCCTGGAATTGCCATTTCCTTTATATTGGCCTCGGTTGCTTGTGCTTTTGCTGGTTTGGCTTACGCGGAATATTCCTCAATGGTACCAGTATCTGGAAGTGCATATGCTTATACATACGCTTCATTAGGTGAATTTATGGCGTTTTTAGTAGGTTGGAATTTAATTTTAGAATATACAGTAACATGTAGTACAGTTGCAGCTGGTTGGTCTGGTTATGTAGTGGGCTTGTTGACATCAGGTGGATTAAATTTATCTATAGATTTTTTAAAAGTTCCAGCAGAAGGTGGAATTATAAATCTTCCTGCAGTTTTTATTACTATGTTTTTATGTATTTTGTTGGTTAGAGGTACAAAAGAAAGTATTTTTATAAATCGCATTTTGGTTTTTGTAAAAATAGCAGTTATTTTTATTTTCTTATGCTTAGCTATTCCTAATATTGATGTTAGAAATTGGGATCCTTTTTTGCCTTTTGGTTATCAAGGTATTGCCTCTGGCGCTGCAATTGTATTTTTTGCCTATATTGGTTTTGATGCTGTAGCAACATCAGCAGAAGAAGCAAAAAATCCTTCTCGAGATGTGCCTATCGGTATCTTAGGTTCACTTGCAGTTTGTACTTTATTATATTTTATTGTGGCAATGGTATTGACTGGAATAGTGCCTTATACTCAATTAAATAATGCAGAACCTGTAGCTTATGCTCTTCGTGTCATTGGTTATCCTTTTGGTTCAGCTATTGTTGCAGTAGGTGCTATTTGTGGTATTACTACAGTATTACTTGTTTTATTATATGGTCAAGCACGTGTATTTTTCGCTTTGTCTCGTGATGGTATGATTCCAAAGGGAATTTGTAGAGTGCATAAGAAATATCATACACCATATTTAGTAACCATTGGTGGTTGTATTTTAGTTTCTTTGATTGCTGGATTTGTACCAATTAATGTAATTGCGGAAATGGCAAATATAGGTACTTTATCAGCATTTTTTATAGCTGGTTTTGGGGTATTGTATTTGCGTATTACACGACCTGAGATAAAAAGAGGTTTTAAATGTCCAGCAATTTACATTGTTGGGCCAATGGCTATGCTTAGTTGCGGTTATTTGATGTATAATTTGCCAGCACTTACATGGATTAGATTTATTGTTTGGTGTATTGTAGGCATTATTATTTATTTTGTATATAGTTATAAACATTCTTTGTTAAATAAATAGGAGATTATCCATAGGAGATTAAAGAATTTACACTTTAATCTCTTATTTTTTTATAAAGTGTAATAAAAATTTTACAGATGTAATAATATTATTACAGTTTTTGTAACAAAAATATTACAAAAATAATAGTGATGATAAAAAATGCTTATTTATCAATATAAAATTTTTATATTTGATTTTGGCACGGGATTTGCATTATATATAAAGTGTAAATCAGAAATGATTATACATAGTCTTATAATAAATTTTTTCGACCTGAAGGAGGGTTTATATTATGATTATTAGTGTTATTAAAGAGATTAAAAACAATGAAAACCGTGTTGGCTTAACACCTGCGGGAAGTGAAGCTTTAATACGTGCAGGACACACTGTATTAGTAGAAAAATCTGCTGGTGTTGGCAGTGGTTTCCCAGATGAAGCTTATATCGCTACTGGTGCTGAAATTGTTGAAAATACAAAAGAACTCTTTGATAGAGCTGATATGATTGTTAAAGTAAAAGAACCATTACCTGCTGAATATGATTTATTCCATGAAGGTCAAATTCTCTATACTTATTTACATCTAGCTCCAGAACCTGAACTTACAGCTGCTTTATTACGTCATAAAGTTGTTGGTATTGCATATGAAACAGTTAGAGGCAGAGATGGTCGTAGCTTACCACTTCTTTCCCCAATGAGTGAAATTGCTGGTCGTATGTCTGTTCAATTAGGTGCTCAGTTCCTTGAAAGTCAATATGGTGGACGCGGAGTATTATTAGGTGGCGTTAGTGGTGTTTGCCCAGGTCAAGTAGTAATCGTTGGTGGCGGTATCGTTGGTACAAATGCTGCAAAAATGGCAGTTGGTTTAGGTGCTAGAGTTACTATTATCGACCTTTCTATCGATAGACTTCGTTATCTTGATGATATTTTCCATGGCCGTGTAGTCACAGAAATGTCTAATAGTTACAATATTGCTAAATGGGTAGCAAGAGCTGATTTATTAATTAGTTCTGTACTTATTCCAGGTGCAAAAACTCCTATTTTAGTAACTGAAGATATGATTAAAACAATGAAAAAAGGTTCAGTTGTTGTCGATGTTGCAATTGACCAAGGTGGCGCAGTTGAAACTTGTGATCATTGCACAACTCATGACAATCCAACATTTGTTAAACATGGTGTAACTCATTACTCTGTAGCAAATATTCCAGGTGCAGTATCTAGAACTTCTACTTTGGCATTGACAAACGCTACTTTGCCTTATGCTTTAGCAATTGCTAATAAAGGATATAAACAAGCTTGCCTTGACGATCCTGGTTTAATGCAAGGTATTAATACTATAGATGGTAAAGTAACATTTAAAGGCGTAGCAGAAGGTTTGAATTTACCTTATTATGATATTCACGAAATCTTAAAATAAAAAGCTAAGGCCTGGTTTTACCAGGCCTTTATTTTTGAAAAAAAGAGAAAGTAAGTGATGTTTTCGTGTTGTAGAAAAAGGAGTGTTTTTTATGGATTTGTTCCGTAAGAAAGATATAGGTGCTTTACGTTCAATGGCACAAAAGTCCGGTCTTACTAGAAATCTAAGCGCATTTGACTTAGTATTCTTAGGTATTGGTAGTGTAATTGGTACAGGTATTTTCGTTTTAACAGGTATTGGTGCTGCATTGTATGCAGGCCCTGGTATTTCCTTATCATTTGTATTAGCTTCCATAGCTTGTGCATTTGCAGGTCTTGCTTATGCCGAATATGCGTCAATGGTTCCCGTTGCAGGTAGTGCATATGCATATACATATGCTTCATTAGGTGAATTCTTAGCCTTTATTGTAGGTTGGAATTTAATTCTAGAATATACAGTTACTTGCAGTACTGTTGCTGCTGGTTGGTCAGGTTATGTGGTAGGATTGTTGGCTTCTGGTGGTATTGAATTACCAGTTGCATTTACAAAGGTTCCAGAAGAAGGCGGTATTATTAATGTACCTGCTATTGTGATAACTATGTTTTTATGTATTTTATTAGTACGAGGAACAAAAGAAACAGTAATGGTTAACCGCATTTTAGTATTTGTAAAATTAGCAGTTATTGCACTTTTCTTTATATTAGCAGTTCCTAATGTTGATCCAATGAATTGGGAGCCATTTTTACCATATGGAGCACAAGGTATATCCGCTGGGGCAGCTATTGTATTCTTTGCTTATATCGGATTTGATGCTGTAGCAACATCAGCTGAAGAAGCTAAAAATCCAGACCGTGATTTACCAATTGGTATTTTAGGCTCATTGGGTGTTTGTGCTGTATTGTACTTCTTCGTAGCACTTGTATTAACAGGTATTGTTCCTTATTCTGATTTAAATACACCAGAACCAGTAGCATATGCACTTCGTGTAATCGGTTATCCAATTGGTTCTGCTATTGTTGCAGTAGGTGCGATTTGTGGTATTACTACTGTATTACTTGTACTTTTATATGGTCAAGCACGTATTTTCTTTGCGTTATCTCGTGATGGTATGATTCCAGCAGGTATCTGTAAAATTCATAAATTATACAGAACTCCTTATTTAGTAACTATTGGTGGTTGTATTTTAGTATCTATTATCGCTGGTTTTGCACCTATTCATTTAATCGCTGAAATGGCAAATATTGGTACATTATCCGCATTCTTTATTGCCGGCTTTGGCGTACTTTATTTGAGAATAACTCGTCCAGAAGTTCCTCGTGGGTTTAAATGTCCAGCTATTTATTTTGTATCTCCAATGGCTATGATTTGTTGTGGTTATTTGATGTATAACTTACCAATTCATACTTGGATTCGTTTTGTAGTTTGGTGTGTAATTGGTTGTATTGTTTATTTTGGTTATAGCTATAAACATTCTAAATTAGAATCTGGAAATTGATTTAATAAAAGGTCTTACCAAAGTGAGCTACACCTCTAAAAGTTGGACCTAGAAACATAGAAACAACTTTTAGAGGTGTAGCTCAAATGAGTAAGACTTTTTTATTAATTATTTTTATCAAAATTTAAATTATATTCTTTCATTTTGCGAATTATACTTGTATGAGATAAACCAAGTGCAGCACCTAATTTACGTGAAGAATTAAATTTTCTCATTGCTTCTTTAATAATATTCTTTTCAGTGGAACGAAGAGCTTCATTTAAATTTAAGGTAGAGTAATTATTTAAATTACTGCCATTATTGGTTGTGGGCATTTGGTTAAATAATATAATGTCATCAGCAGTAATCTCTGGTCCTCTAGCTACATTTATAGCACGTTCAATGATATTACTTAATTCGCGGACATTTCCCGGATAATCGTAATTGTTGAGCTTTTCAAAAGCTTCTTGAGAAATGGATTTTATACTTGTATTAATATTATTTACTGTGGATTGGAAAAGATAATTTGCTAGTAAACGAATATCTTCTCTGCGTTCTCTAAGTGGCGGTAGGTATAATGGTATTACATTTAAGCGATAATATAAATCTTGGCGGAATAATCCATCTTTGACCATTTGTTCGAGATTACAATTTGTAGCTGAAATAATGCGAACATTAATAGGAATTTCGCGGTTACCGCCGATACGACGAACTCTATGTTCTTGAAGTACACGCAATAATTTTGCTTGGAGAGTGGAGGAAATATCGCCTATTTCATCAAGAAATAAAGTGCCACCACTAGCTAATTCAAAAAGACCTAATTTACCACCTTTATTAGCTCCAGTGAATGTACCTTCTTCATAGCCAAATAATTCACTTTCAAGTAGAGTATCAGGTATAGCTGTGCAGTTGATAGCGAGAAAGATATTATCATGGCGTGGTGAAGCGTTATGGATTGCTCTAGCAAATAATTCTTTCCCTGAGCCAGTTTCCCCACGTATGAGAATAGTAGAATTACTGCTAGCATAATGTTGAGCCGACAAAATTAATTTTTCCATAATATCACTTTGGTGAATAATATCTTTAAAACTAATAGAAGGCTGTCCTGTGATTTTTTGATATATTTGACGAACAGTTTCCATATCACGAATGACAGCAACACCACCATATAAATTATTATTTTCATCTAATAGTGGTTGACTACTGACCATATAGTGATTATCATATTCTTCAGCATAAACTTCATGATGAAGATATTTTTTTCCAGTTTGCAATGTTTTTAATAATAATTTACAAAAAGGTAATGCTTTGGAAATATTTTGCCCTAAAATATCATCATTGGGAATTTTTAGAATTTTTACAGCAACTTTGTTGATGTAGATGATATTTCCGTTTTTATCGGTGATGATAATACCCTCATTAATGGTGTTGAAAACAATATCCATTTGTTGGTATTTTTCATTATGAGGCATTAACATAATGGATTTTATTTGAACAATACCAGATAATTCATGAAGCTCAGATAATATTTTCTGTTCTGTTTTATAAGATAAAGCTTCTGTTTCTAAATATGTAGTATTTTTAATAACTTCCATAGAGATTATATTTACATTGTATTTAAGTAAGATTTTTGATATATCATAGACTAATCCATGGCGGTCTTTATTTTCAATACATATTTTCATAGATTATAAAGCACCTCTTGAGAAATGTTTAATTTAAATATGCTAAGAAGTTAAAAAAAATAAAATTTCTTAGCATATTGTAGAAGATTAATAAAATTAGTTTTCAATACCTTTGCGACCTTGGAGTCCTTGTTGATAATAGTGTTTTACTTCTTGCATATCAGTGACTAAATCTGCACGTTCACATAGCCACTGAGGAGCATATCGACCAGTACAAACTATTTCAATATCTGAAGGTATTTGATTTAAAACAAATTCTAAAGTTTCTTTAGTGATTAAGTCATAATACATAGCGACATTGATTTCATCAAGAATAATTAAATCGTAGTGAGTATTATTTATTTCTTCAAGTAAATTTTTTAAACTGTCATTAACTAATTTTACATAATCTTTAGGTGGTTTACCTTCGGGATAAACTTGGAGCATATCTCCCCATTTTTTGATTTCTTCATCAGTCAACATACCTTCTTTAGCAATAAAATAAGGTTTGCCACTAGTTGTCAATTTCAATTGTGGGGCGAATTTTTGTAAAATAGCTTGTTCACTATAAGCTAAAGTTTTCATAAATTGGCAAAAATAAACTTTTTTATCAGCACCTAAACTGCGAATAGCAAGACCGATGGCTGCTGTAGTTTTACCCTTGCCATTGCCTGTATAAACTTGAAGCATATAATCATTTCCTTTTAGTTTGATTAAAATTCATCTTATGGAATTTATTTTTAATTAACGATTATCTACTTTATCTAAGCGATATAAATCATGATTTACAAAACGAGTTTGAGCTAATTGTTCATATTTTGTATCAGGGCGACCATAATTTGTATATGGGTCAATGGAGATACCGCCACGAGGTAAGAATTTTCCCCATACTTCAATATATTTAGGGTTCATAAGTTTAATTAAATCTTTCATGATGATATTTACTACATCTTCATGAAAATCGCCATTATTTCTGAAGCTGAATAAATATAATTTTAAGGATTTACTTTCCACCATTTTTTCATCAGGAATATAAGAGATATAAATTGTACCAAAATCTGGTTGACCTGTGATAGGGCAAAGTGTAGTGAACTCTGGGCAATTAAATTTTACCCAGTAATCATGGTCAGGGTGTTTATTATCAAATGTTTCTAATACATCTGGACGATAATTAAATTCGTATTTTACATTTTTTTGACCTAAAAGCGTAATGTCTTTAGTTTCTTCGCTAGTGCGCATCTATATACCTTCCTTTTAAATAATTAATCATTGCACGTATAAAAATAAAGTGATTAATAAATATTATATCATATTTATGAAATGATGTAGAAATATGGTTAAGTATTAAAACTTATAAGCTTGATTTACAAATTAGCAATAAAATAGAATATTATTACTTGACTAAAATACTTTTGTAGCAGTAAAATTGACATATTATCATAGATATTTTAAAATAATATCATATTTTTTACAAAATGTTTATTTAAAATATAATATTGTAAGATGGTAAAAGTATTATTAAAATATAAGTTCAATAAGGAGAACTTATATTTTTATTTTTAGGAGGCTTATTCGATGGAAAATCGTATTTACAATTTTAATCCTGGTCCTGCTATGCAACCTTTAGAAGTATTACAAGAAGCTCAAGCTGAATTTTTAAATTTTGCTAAAAGTGGAATGTCAATTATAGAAATCAGTCATCGTTCTAAACAATATGAACAAGTACATAATCAAGCAAAAGCAGATATAAAAGAGCTTATGGGTCTTGGTGATGATTATGAAGTATTATTTTGCCAAGGTGGAGCAAGTATGCAATTTACTATGATTCCACAGAATTTTGCTGTTGATGGCAAAGTGGGTAACTATGTATTATCTGGTAGTTTTGCAACTAAAGCTTATGATGAAGCAAAACTTTTAAATCGTGGCTTTGTAGCAGCTTCTAGCAAAGATAGAGATTTTAAACATATTCCAACTCAAGATGAAATTAAATTAAGCGACAATGCAGCATATCTTCATTTATGCTACAATAATACAATTTATGGTACAGAATATCATTACATTCCAGAAACTGGCGATGTGCCTTTAATCGCGGATATGTCTTCTGATATGTTATCTCGTCCACTTGATTTTTCTAAATTCAGTTTAATTTATGCAGGTGCACAAAAAAATCTTGGCCCTGCTGGTGTTGTTGTAGTCGTTGCTCGCAAATCTTTCCTTGAAAATTCTCCAAAAGAAGTGCCAACAATGCTTCGTTATGATACTTATTTAAAGAAAAATTCCTTATATAATACACCTCCTGCATTTGGTATTTACATGGTAGGTAAAGTAGTATCATGGATAAAAGCAAATGGCGGTTTAGAAGCTATGGCGAAGAAAAATGCAGCTAAAGCTAAATTAGTTTATGATGCTATCGATAATAGTGATGGTTTCTATGTTGGTCATGCAGATAAAGATAGCCGTTCTTTCATGAACGTTACTTTCCGCTTACCAAGCGAAGAATTAGAAGCTAAATTTGCTAAAGAAGCTTTAGAACATGGTTTAGGTGGCGTAAAAGGTCATCGTTCTGTTGGTGGTATGCGTACATCTATTTATAATGCAATGCCAATGGAAGGTTGCCAGGCTCTTGTTGACTTTATGGAAAAATTCCGCAAAGCTAATAAATAAATTTAATAAAAAATCCTTAGTAGCTAAATCTAACTACTAAGGATTTTTTTATTTTGCATTTAAGGGAATATTTAAGTAAACAGGTTCTAATTCTTCTATTTTTATGCGACCGGCAGATAAATTAGTGATGTCTTTTAGGATATTTTCGCTGTCATTTTGGGCTAATAATAAAGTAAAGCTTACGATATCACTATAATCTTTATTTTGTATGCGGATTTCTTTTTGGTGGAGATAATTTTCAAAACTGCCTAGCAAATCATAATTTAAATCTAGTTTATAGCAATTAAAGATGGATTTTTTTACAATAGTGGAAACATCAAGTCCCAGGGTTACAGATTTTCCATAGGCACGAATTAAACCGCCAGCACCTAATTTTATACCACCAAAATATCTAGTAACGACAACGACAATATCACTTAATTCATTTTTTTTGAGGACTTCAAGCATAGGAGCGCCAGCAGTGCCACTAGGTTCGCCATCATCGCTTGATTTTTGGATTTCACTGCGTTCGCCAATGATATAAGCAGAACAGTTGTGGCGAGCATCAAAATGTTTTTTCTTTATGGACGAAATAAATTCTTGAGCTTCTATTTCTGTTTCTACATGTTTAATATAAGTTAAAAATCTGGATTTATTGATTTCCCATTCAGTAAAGTATTCGCCTTCGATTGTTTTATATTCAAGCATAATTTCACCTCAAAATAATTATAATATAAATAGCATGAAAATTTTTATAAGTTTTTTTCTTTTTGTATGGTAAAATGATGAATTTTATAGTATTATTTTTGTAATAAAAATAAATATACTTTAGAGTATATAAATAATATTAAGAAAGGTTGTGTTATTAAGGAGATGAACAACAAACCTATAATGAATAGGGGTCTGAAAAACAGACATATACAGCTTATTTCCCTTGGGGGAATTATTGGGAGCTGTTATTTTTTAGGTACTGGTTATGTATTAGAACAAGCAGGACCTGCTTCTATTTTAGCTTATTTATTGGGCGGAATAGTAGTATTATGCGTTATGCTATGTTTGGCTGAATTAGCGGTAGCTCAGCCTGTGTCTAGTTCTTTTGTCACGTATGCAAATGACCATATATCGCCTACATGGGCATGTGGTGTCGGTTGGGCATATTGGTTGAATTGGATTGTTTATGTACCTGCAGAGATGATTGCAGCGGGGATTATCATGAATCAATTTGTACCTGAGGTCAGTCAGTTATGGTGGGCTGTATCGTTTGGTCTAGTTGTTACCTTTATAAACCTATTCAGTGTAGGCAAGTTTGGTGAAAGTGAATTTTGGTTATCAATTATAAAAATAGTCGCATTAGTAGTTTTCAGTATTATTGCTTTTGCTATTTGTATGGGCTGGGCTGGTGAAACTGGCGAACCTATTGGAACAAAAATTTTATTAGCTAGTGGCGGTTTTGCTCCTCATGGATATTGGGCAATTATCATGACAATGGTAATTATCTTAGTTAATTTCCAAGGTTCAGAAATAATTGGCTTAGCTGCCGGAGAATGTAAAGACCCAGCAAAAAGTATTCCTATAGCAGTTCGCAATGTTACTTGGAGAATTATTGCTTTATATATAATACCAATTACTTTATTGATATCAATATTGCCATGGGACGAAGCAACTTTGACAGAAAGTGTATTTGCAGCAGCACTTCATCGTTATGGATTTGACTGGCTTGGATATATGTTTGCTTTTGTTATTCTTACAGCAGCAATTTCTTGCTCTAATTCAGGTCTATATGGTGCGGGCAGAGCATTACATGGACTTTCTAGACATAATATGGCACCTAAATTTTTAGGTAAATTAAATCATAATGGTATGCCTCAAAATTCAATTATTGTATCTATTTGTGCTTGCTGGATTATAATTTTATTATATACTTTAGATACAAGTGAAACAGCATATACTTATTTATTAGCTGTTTCTGGATTTACTGGTGCTATGGCTTGGATTTCTATTTGCTGGAGTCAATATAATTTCCGCAAAAAAATGATGGCAGAAAATAGAGTATCTGAATTAAAATACAAAACTCCATTTTTCCCTTATGTAACTTTATTTGGAATTTGGGTACAAGTATTTTGTCTTATTGTAATTGCCTTTACTGATGATTTACGTTCTACTTTATATGCAGGTATTCCAATGATGATAATACCGATGGTGATTTTTAAATTAAAACAGATAAAAGCTCACCGTGCAGAATTAGTTCGCAATAAAACAGAATTATAAATGATAAAGAAAAAAAGCTGTACATATTATATGTACAGCTTTTTTTATAATGGAACCTTTTTTATGATGATGTCTTCAACAGTCTTTTTTATACTGAATATATCACTATTGAATGAAGCTTCAACAGCAGCAATAACAGCTCCTTCAACTAAAGGCGCATTAGCTATTTGAATTTTACTGATATCTTTATCATCTTCATCCATCATATCAATAACCATTTCAGTTGTTAATACAGAACTTCCTAAATCAGTAAGTATAAGAACTCCATCAGCTCCATTTACTTTTTCGATGGCAGATTTTATTTTTTTCATATCGGTGCCAAGTTTTCCATCTGATGTGCCTCCTGCGGCCATGATTTTCAATGCAGGGTCTGCCATTTGGAGAGCTAGCTCTTTAGTTCCATCTGCAATTAAAGAACTATGAGATACGATTACAATACCTATCACGAAGCACACCTCTATCCAAGTATAAATTAAGTTCTTAGATAATAATATGTTACTTGAGCCATAGTGTCAATCTATTAATACTATATTTTAGATAATATCTATAGATAAAGTATTGCATAAGATGTGAATAGGTGCCATAATTGATATTGAAGATATAATATATTATGGGAATTATTAATTAAATTATAATTGGAGGAAAAACTATGGTATTATCAATGCGTACTAAATTAAAGATTTTTGCAGCAGCAATATTATTAGTACTTGTTGTTATAGGTGGAGGCTTGGCATATTTTAATTTTTATGTAAAGACACCCGAATATACGCTAAAAGCTATACAAGAATCAATACAAAATCATGACGTAGATGAATTTAATAAGTATGTAAATGTTGATAATGTTGTAGCAGGTGTAACTAATAATATGCTAGATGGTATAATTGCATCGCAAACTAATTTGCCAGAAGAAGCAAAAGTAGCAATGAATAGTCTAGCTACAATGTTTAAAGCACCAATAGTTGCTAGCTTACAAGAAGGTTTAAATAACTATGTAAAAACAGGTAGTTGGCAATCTGGAAAAACAACAGCAGATGCTCAAGGTGCCATGATAAATTCAGATATGATATTAGAACAATCTGGATTGACTGATTTAACTTTTGAAGGAATTGATTATATCAATACAAATGAAGATAATGGTACAGCTGAAGCTGGTATAAAAGTAACTCAAAGTGAAATTAATCAGCCATTTGTATTTAAAGTGTCATTAGAAGAACAAGCAGATGGTTATTGGAAAGTTGTTAGTGTAGACAATTTTTCTGATTTTATCAAAGCTCTAGAAGATGGCAGAAAAGAATTTATAAAAGATTATTTGAGTCAAACAGCGCTTATTATCATTGATAAAGAAAAGATTTTAACAGAAAATGAAGCAAATCTAAATGCAGCATTGAATTTAGGAACATTGGGTAGTAGTCAAACTAGAACTGATTTGAAAAACGATATTGAAAATAAAATATTACCTCAATTGAAAGAGTTACAAGAAGCATTACAATCTGTAGAAGTGCCAAAATCAGCAGAAACATTGCATAATTTACGTTTAAAAGCATGTGAAAGTAAAATAGCTTATTATCAAGATTATGCTAAATGGTTAGATAATAAAGATATAAAAACATTAAGAGAAGCTACAGATAATTTGAAAAAAGCTAAAACTATGGAATATGAAGCTAATTTGTTGACTAAACGAATTGAAGGACAAATAAAATAAAAAATAAAGCTCCTGATAGATATATGTAAATATTTCTATTGGGAGCTTTTTTCATAAAACTCTATTCTTGTTTAAATTATATAGATAATTTATAATTGGGAAGAGGTGATTTTAGTATGAAAAAAAATATTCAAGAAATGATTTTATTATATAATTTTACAGATGAATTACGCTTAATGGAAATAAAAACTTTATTAGAAGCGATGAAAATAAAAGTTATTACTGTAGATAAAGAAGAACATTATCAAAAAATTGGTTATTTATTTGGTTTAAAGGGATTTAACAAAGTACAGCCAACAAATGAAGAAGTGTTAAATTTTGAATATGAATTAATGATGTTTCATAATTTTACTAAACCTAGATTAGATAATGTCTTAAAAGCAATGCGAGAAAAAAATCTGCAAGTGCCTATTTGCAAAGCAGTTGTTACGACTTTTAATCGCTTTTGGAGTATAGCGCGTGTTTGTCATGCACTAGAAAAAGAACATTTAGCGATGCAAAAACAAGATGCATAAATATTGGTTTTAAAATGGAAAGGTGAATTTTGTTGGATAATAAAGAATCATTTAATAAAGTAGGGATATCTAGAAATGATGAACCTACAAGATTTTTAACTGAAGAAGAAATGGAGCAATTAGAGCAAGCTAGATTTAATTATGAAACTAAAGTAGAAAATACGCCAAAAACTACGGTTGAAAAAAATAATAAGATTAAAATAGAAGATATAGCTCCTGAAACGAAAACAAAGTTGACTATTTCTCAAAAAACTAAAAATGTTGCACAGACTGTAAAAAATGTTGTAAGAAAAATTCTCATAGTCGCTAGTTTTGTAATTGTAGCTATACTGGGATTTTATTTGGCTTTTTCTTGGAATATGCCTATTGATAGAGATGATGAAGAAATAGTAAAAACTGAAGTGAGACAAGAATTAAAATTAGATGATAAAACAGATGAAAATAATTTTGACACTCAAGTAAGTGAAAAGGTAGAGACTTTTGAAGCAAAAGTAGATAAGGCAAAGAAAATTCTTGGTGGATTAGAAGAAGATATAGCACAAGATAAAGACCTAAAAGAAAATATAACTGATCTAAAAAATTCTACACAGGGCTTTTTAGATGAACATAGCGACGAGATAAGTATATTGAAATATAGATTAGAAAATTTAATAAATGAGTTTTTAAAATAAAAGGCAGATATTTTCTGCCTTTTTTATTTTGTATACAGTAAAACTATACAATACAATTTTATGCAGTAAAGTAAAAGAAGCCTAAAAATATGCTATTTTATTATACTTTGTTAATATGTAAATCTTCATTTTCTGCATAATAATTTTTAAATATACAAAACAGAATATTACAACTATTTTAAATAGCTTTTAAATATAAGGGTTTTGTGTAAAAGATAAGATTTATTTATTGTATAAATATATTGACATCGTAGTAACAAGTTTTTATAATGTATATTGCACTTTATTATAAAGGTACATTATAAAAATACGAATGTATTTATTTTGATGTGTTTTAAATAATTTATTGGAGGCGGTTATTGTGTGTAGAATAGGTTCTATAAAAAGTAAAGTTCCTGTTAGTCCGGCAAAAGCTTTAAAATTAATGATACCTCAACAAGAAGGTCATGATAACTCTGGATTTGCTATGGTTATGAAGGATTTATATGGTATTTTTTCCGATTATAAAGATAAGCCGTTACTTTCTTTAGCTTGTACTCAACGCGGTGCAGAAATGGTTGAAGAATATATGGACAGCCACAATTTTATTCAGTTGGCTGAATGGATTCCCGTCCCTGATAAACAACCAGGCTTAGATATTCAAGCTATGCCATATTATATATTCCGTAATTATGATTATCCTGAATATTATAAAGATAAATCTGAAGAAGAAAAAGGCGAATTGTTATTAGATACACGTTTAGCTCTTCGTAAAATATTAGAAGAATCAGGTAATGGTTTTGTATATTCATTTTGGCCAGATGTACTTACTTTAAAAGAAATTGGTGACCCTGCTGATATTGCTACATATTTCCATCTTTGGAATGAAAATGGCTGTTTACTTGCTAAAAATATTGTTGCTCAATGTCGTCAAAATACAAATTATGACATTGTACGTTATGCAGCACATCCATTCTTTTTACAAGGATATACTCTTTGCGCTAATGGTGAAAATACATTCTTTACTAAAAATAAAGAGTTCCAAAAATCTTTACATCGTGGATATATAGGTTTTGAATCAGACTCTCAAAATTTCTTATATACACTTCATTATGTTTTACATGAATTAAAATGGCCTATTGAATATTTTAAACATGTAATTACACCTCTTCCATTTGAAGAAATTGATAAACGTGAAGATAAAGAAGTATTAACAGCTATTCGTCAATCTTTAGCTAATTTAGAAATAAATGGACCAAATACAGTTATTGCTAATTTACCAGATGGCAGAATGATGACATGCTGTGATTCTAAAAAACTTCGCCCAGTTGTTGTAGGTGGCGATGAAAATATGGTAGCTATTGCTTCAGAAGTTTGTGGTATTAATGAAATATTGCCAAATAGAGATATGAGCAAAGATATTTATCCTAATGAACGTGAAGTTGTAGTAATTAACAATGACTTGGAGGTTCAAAGATGGAAACAGTAAAAACGCAAGATATAAGTACAAACGACCTTAATTGGAAAATTGAATATGATATGGACCGTTGCACTATGTGCGGTAGCTGTTTAGCAACTTGTACTTTTCAAGCAATTAAAGCAGATGTAATTCGCATAGATAAAACTACTTCTGATGGATTATTTCCAGATCCAAAACATACACATAAAGCAATTCCTGTTATAAAACAGGTAAAAACACTTGCAAATGCTTGTGTTGGTTGTGGTATGTGTGAAAAAGTTTGTCCAAATGGTGCTATTCGTCCAGTGAGAAATGCTGATACAAGAAAAACATTGCTTTCTCGTGACCATGGCCCTATTAAACGTGGTGGACGTACAAATTTAAATGCACAAAGAACATTAGATAGCATTATTGTAGGTCGTATCAGTCAGATGACTGACCCTGCACTTGACTCTCAGCGTCATACTTTTGATATACGTTCTCCATTTGGTAGAGTATTACCAGCAAAAGATTTGCCTTTAAAAATGGAAAATGGCAAATTAGTCATGGAACATAAAGCACCACCAGTAAATTGGATTTATCCACTTATTTTCTCTGATATGTCCATTGGTGCTTTGTCTACAAGAGCATGGGAAGCTGTTGCTCTTGCTTGTGCTTATTTGAATGAAAAATGCAATATTCCAATTCGCATGAGTTCTGGTGAAGGCGGTATGCCAATTAAACTTTTGGAATCGGATTATTTAAAATATATGATTTTACAGATTGCTTCTGGTCACTTTGGTTGGAACCGTATTGTAAAAGCTCTTCCTAAAATGAAAGTAGACCCAGCAGGCGTTCTCATTAAAATTGGTCAAGGGGCAAAACCTGGTGATGGTGGTTTGCTTCCTGCAGCTAAAGTAGCAGAACATGTTCAGGCAATTCGTGGTGTACCAAAAGCTACACTTTCTTCTCCACCAAACCATCAAGGTTTGTATTCCATTGAAGAATCTGTACAGAAAATGCATTTATCCATGAACGCTGCTTTTGGTTTCAGAGTTCCTGTAGCTATTAAATGTGCTGCTTCAGCTACTTCTGTATCTGTATATAATAATTTACTTCGTGACCCTTATAAAATTTGTGGCGGTTTCTTCATTGATGGTATTCAAGGTGGTACTGGTGCTGCAAATGAAATTTCCTTAGACCATACAGGTCATCCAGTTGTTTCCAAAATTCGTGATTGCTATTTAGCAGCTGTTAAACAAGGTCTTCAAGGTCAAATTCCACTTTATGGTGGTGGTGGTATCGGTCTTACTGGTAATGCAGCAGCTGATGCTTTCAAAATGATGTGCCTTGGTGCAAATGGGGTATTCTGTGGTAAAATCTTAATTCAACTTTTAGGCTGTGTTGGTAATGAACATGGTCGTTGTAATTCCTGTAATACTGGTAAATGTCCAACTGGTATTTGTACACAAGACCCTCGCCTTGTTAAACGTCTTGATATTGATAAAGGCGCACAAAAAATCGTTGATTATGTCTTAGCTTTTGACCAAGAACTTAGAAAACTCATGGCTCCAATTGGTAACTCATCTCTTCCAATTGGTAGAAGTGATGCTCTTGTTTCTACAGATAAAGCTATTGCTGAAAAACTTGGCATTCAATATGTATGCTAATTAGTGAGGAGGATTTTTAAGATGTTTACTATAGATACTTTAGTTGGACATGAACGTATGTCCACACAAGATTTACTCCTTGCTATTGGTCAAGCTGTAGCTCAAGGAGAAACAGAATTTGAAATACACGCTTCTGGTCAACATGATATTGGTGGTCCATTATGGCATCCAGAAGGAAAAAAATTATTTTTCCATGTAACTAACGCAGGTCAACGTGTTGGTTGTATGTGTCTTGATAATACAGAAATCGTAGTAGATGAATCATCTTCTGCTGATGTTGGCTGGCTTAATGCTGGTGGTAAAATCACTGTTCGCGGTGATGCTGGTGATACAGCTGGTCATTGTTCTGCTGGCGGTAAAATTTATATCGGTGGTAGAGCGGGTACTCGTTCTGGTTCACTTATGAAACATGATCCACTTTATGAAGAACCACAATTATGGGTATTAAAAAATGTAGGTTCATTCTCCTTTGAATTCATGGGTGGCGGTAAAGCTGTTGTCTGCGGTGTAGATAGTGAAGAATTTGCAAGTGTACTCGGCGAACGTCCATGTGTAGGTATGGTAGGCGGTACAGTATATTTCCGTGGAAAAATAGATGGTTATCCAGCAGATATTCGCTTGAAAGATTTAACAGATGAAGATATTGCATTCTTAGATAATAATATGGATGAATTCTTGGAATCCATCGGTAGAACAGAACTTCGCAGTGAATTATCTGATTGGCAACAATGGCATAAACTTGAACCATTAACTTTTGCAGAAAAACAAGCTATTGCTGATAAACAACCAGATATAAAATCCTTCCGTCAAAATGAATGGATAAAAGGTGGTATGTTCAGTGATGTTGCTGTAGATGATTTTGCTGTAAATCCTACAGTTGTAACAGGAACATATCGTCAAAGAGTTCCTTATTGGGAAAATGCAAAATTTGCAGCTCCTTGTGAATTTAGTTGTCCATCAAATATACCAACTCAAAAACGTTATAACTTAATTCGTCAAGGTAAATTAGAAGACGCAATTAAACTTGTATTAGAATATACACCATTCCCAGGTTCTGTCTGTGGTAGTGTTTGCCCTAATCCTTGTATGGAAGGTTGTACTCGTGGTGGCATTGATGAAGCTGTACAAATCGGTCAACTTGGCTATTTATCAGCTTTTACAAAAGTTGATGCACCAAAAGTTAAAACTGGCAAAAAAATCGCCGTTATCGGTGGTGGGGTAGCTGGTTTATCCGCTGCATGGCAACTTGCTCGCAAAGGTCATGATGTAACTGTTTATGATGATGATAAACATATGGGCGGTAAACTTGAACAAGTTATTCCTCGTGCTCGTTTATCTCATGAATTATTACAGTCTGAACTTAAACGCATTGAAGATATGGGCGTTAAATTTGTACCAGAATGCAAAGTTGATGCTGATAAATTTGCTCAAATTAAAAATGATGCAGATGCTGTTGTTGTAGCAACAGGTGGTCATAAATCTCGTTTCTTTAACTGGGAAGGTAAAGAAAAACTCGTCATGGGTCTTCAATTCTTAAAAGCTGTAAATCGCGGTGATAATCCAAAAGTTGGTAAACATGTAATCGTTATTGGTTGCGGTAATGCCGGCATGGATACAGCTCGTGGTGCTTATGATATGGGGGCAGAAACTGTTACTTGTATTGACGTACAAAAACCAGCAGCTTTTGATGAAGAAATTGAATATATTGAAAGCCGTGGCGGTAAATTAGTTTGGCCATTTATGACAACAAAAATCACTGACGAAGGTATCTATGATGATAAAGGTCGTTTCATTCCAGGTGATATGGTTATGGTATCAATCGGTGAAGCACCTATTCTTGATTATTTACCACAAAATGATAGCATTAAAAAATTCCGTGATTGGGTTGTACCAAATAAAGACAATTCTATTTTAGATGGAGTATTTGTAGCAGGGGACGTAATCAAACCTGGTCGTTTAACTGATGCTATCGGTTCAGGTCAAAAAGCAGCTTATTATGCAGATGCTTATGTGATGAATAAAGAAGTAGAAGCTTTCCCTGAAAAACAGCAAGTAAATAAAGATACTTTAGCTAAAGCTTATTTTGATAAATGTCATCATTGCAATCTTGGCGAACCAGCAGATGATGTAAATCGTTGTATCAGCTGTGGTACTTGCCGTGATTGTGAAACTTGTATGCAATCTTGTCCTGAAAAAGCAATTACACGTATTCAACATTTAGATGGTAGCTTTGAATATGTATCTGATGCTAATAAATGTATCGGCTGTGGCATTTGTGCAGGTGTTTGTCCTTGTGGTATTTGGACATTGAAAAATAATCCTGAAGAAATAAAGATGTATAGAACTAAAGCTGAATAATTTTATAATCGGTGTTGATAAAAAGCTATCTGTTAATTTGACAGATAGCTTTTTTATTGAAATATATATTAATTAAAGTAGAGAAGTGAAAAAAAATTGAGAAAATCTTTGATGGTAAAATTTTTAATTTTGTGTTTGTTGTTAGTTATAGGAGCAGTATTTCATATTTTAAATGTACCTCAACTCATGGAAGAATTTGTTAGATTTATAGCTGTAATTATAGCACTTGTGATGATAAAGCAAGTTTTTGATTATTTTCATGAAAAAAGAGAATAAGATTATTTAAAGGATTTCAAATAAAAATTGTGGAATTAGAATAATATAGACATTTTAAGGAGGTTATATAATGACTAATGAAGTTATAAAAGCTATGATTGAAAGACGTTCTTGTCGTAAATTTAAAGCTGAACAAATAAAAGATGAAGAGTTACAAGCTATATTAGAAGCGGGTAAATATGCAGCTACAGGTAAAGGATTGCAATCTCCGAAAATGGTAGTTATTCAAAATCCTGAAGTAATTGCAAAATTATCTAAATGGAATGCTGATATTATGGGAGTAACATCTGACCCATTTTATGGAGCACCTACAGTGATTTTAGTTTTAGCTGATGCAACAAGAACTACAGCTATTCAAGATGGTTCACTTGTTATGGGCAATTTAATGCTTGCAGCTCATAGCTTAGGAGTGGCTTCTTGCTGGATTAATAGAGCAAAAGAAGAATTTGCTACAGAAGAAGGTAAAGCATTATTGAAACAATGGGGTATTGAAGGTGATTATATCGGTGTTGGACATTGTGTATTAGGATATTCAGCAGTTGATTTACCAAAACCTGCTCCTCGTAAAGAAGATTATGTAGTTTTTGTTAAATAAGCATAATATAAATAGATTTCAAGGTATTTAATGGACTTTTTATAGACATTAAATACCTTTTTTATTTGACAGAAGTTAATTTTTGGAGTATTATATAAGCTAATACTTGTAAATGTGTAAACATTATATATACTTAAATATCTTATTTTATAAGATGAAACTTTATTTTACATATTTTAAATGCATTTATAATATGGTTTTTATGGTGGACTTATAGTTTTTATGGAGGGATTAAGATGAAGACGTTAGAAGCAATCAGTAATTTTATATCGAAATATATGGCGGCTTTTGTTATTATCGTGGCTGCAATTGCTTTGTTTATGCCATGGACTTTTACCTGGTCGGCGAAATATGTTACATATTTATTGGGCATTGTCATGTTTGGTATGGGTATGACTTTGCGTTTTGAAGATTTTAAATTAGTATTTAAACGTCCTAAAGATGTATTTATTGGGGCACTTGCTCAATTTACTATTATGCCAGCACTTGCTTGGGTTTTAGCAACATTATTTCAATTACCACCAGAACTTGCAGTCGGTGTAATTTTGGTAGGTACTTGCCCAGGTGGAACATCTTCAAATGTTATGACTTACTTGGCACGTGGTGATGTAGCATTATCCGTATCTATGACAATGACAACTACAATTTTGGCGCCAATTGTTACACCTATTCTCAGTTGGTGGCTCGCTGGTGCATGGATTGATATTTCTTTACAAGCAATGATGATTTCTATTATTCAAGTAGTAGTAGTACCTATTGCTTTAGGTATTATCATCAATAAATTCTTTGGTGATTTTGTACGCAAGGCTATAAAATTATTACCTCTTATTTCCGTAATTGCTATCGTTTTAATCGTAGGTGGCGTAGTATCTGTTAGTGCACAAAAAATAATGGAAACTGGCTTACTCATCATGGCTGTAGTTATTTTGCACAATATGTTAGGTTACGCTTTAGGTTTTGCTATTGCTAAAGCTTTAAAAATGGATATGGCTAAATCAAAAGCAATTTCTATTGAAGTAGGTATGCAAAATTCAGGGCTTGCAACATCTCTTGCTATGATGCACTTTGGTGCTGTAGCAGCTATACCAGGAGCAATCTTTAGTGTATGGCATAATATTTCTGGTTCTTTAGCAGCAAATTATTTAGCTGGAAAAATGGATAAAGAAGAAAAAGCAGTTGCTAATAAATTAGTAGAAAATTGATTTAAATTATAAAGTGATAAATCATATCTTGCAGGTAAATATTGAATATGCTATATTATTAGTAATGATTACTTACTCGCAAGGGGAGTAGCTGAACGATTGATATCGTCAATACGAGTTTATCTCCGGTACAATCGACATTTAACATGTAAGCAAGACCTTGTTTCCTAGGCTGATGTTTTAGGAAGCAGGGTCTTTTTTTATATCATCAATATGATACAAATTAATTTAGAAAGAAGCGATGAATAAGTGGAAGGCATGTTTTCTGCGGCATGGTTTGCAGCTCTAGGAAGTATTTTGTTATTGGATTTAATTTTAAGTGGTGATAATGCTATTTTAATAGCTATGGCATGTAAAAGACTTCCTGATAAACAGAAATTGAAAGCCATGATAATTGGTTGTATGGGAGCTGTAATAATTAGAGTATTATTAACTTTATTTGCTACAGAATTGTTAGGTTTACCATACTTACAATTTATAGGAGGAATTCTTCTACTATATATAGCAGTTAAATTGTTGACTGACCATGGTGATGACAAAGCCGGTGATAAACAGCCGACTACTTTGATGGCTGCAGTAAGAACTATTATTATTGCAGATTTTATCATGAGTTTAGATAATGTATTATCTTTAGCAGGCGTAGCTAATATGGTTCCAGAAGGAAAATGGAGTTTAATTATCTGTGGTTTGATGATTAGCTTGCCAATCGTATTATGTGGTGCGCAATTATTTTTAATGATAATGAAAAAATTACCAGGTCTTGTTTATGTAGGTGGCGGTATTTTAGCTTATACTGCTGCTGAAATGATGGTAATGGATAGAGTTATTGGTGTTTACTTAGTGGAATGGAGTTTGATTATTAAAGTTGTATTGGTATTAATGATATTGAGTTTTGGTTGGTTTAAAAATCATAAAAGTTGTAATTGTTAACAGAACTTTAGGAGGAAATTATTTATGAATATGTTAAAAACGACGTTATTGATGGCGGCGTTAACAGGTATATTGATTGCTATTGGTGGTGCAATTGGCGGCAGCACAGGCGCTGTGGTTATGTTTGTTATCTCTTTAGGATTGAATTTCTATACTTATTGGAATAGCGATACTATGTGTTTAAGAGCATATAATGCTAGAGTGATAACACGCGAAGAAGCACCTAATCTATATGATTTAGTAGAAAGATTAGCAGAAAGAGCACAACTTCCTATGCCAAGAGTAGCTATTATTGAAGCTGATGAGCCAAATGCTTTTGCTACAGGTAGAAATCCAGAACATGCAGCTGTAGCTGTAACAACAGGAATTATGCGAGCTCTTACTTATGAAGAATTAGCAGGGGTTATCAGCCATGAGCTTGCCCATGTAAAACATCGTGATACATTGATTGGAACAATAGCAGCTTCTATTGCAGGTGTAATTTCTATGATAGCGAATATTGCTCAATTTGCAGCTATTTTTGGTAGCAATAATGATGATGAAGAAGGTTCTAATCCATTAGTATTGATGGCAACAGCTATTATAGCTCCTATTGCTGCTGCAGTAATTCAGATGGCTATTTCCCGTACACGAGAATATGATGCAGATGCTGAAGGTGGCCGTATTTGTGGAAATCCGCTTTATTTAGCAAATGCCTTGGAAAAAATAGAGCATTATGCTAAATATGGAGAAATACCAAATGCGAAACCAGAAACTTCTCATATGTTTATTATTAATCCTTTAGCCGGCAAAGGAAAATCTATAGCAAATCTATTTAGTACACATCCATTGACTGAAGATAGAATTGCGAAACTTCATGAGCAAGCTAGTCAGCAAGGTATTACAACAGTTTAATAAAATCTGTAAAGTTAATAGATATCAATACGAGATGGCATGTTATTTATTTAGTATGCTATCTCTATTTTTATTGAAAAATAAAGGATTTTGATACATTTTATAAGTGATTTATAAAATATTTATTAAAAAATGTAAAAAAATCACAAAAAAGATGTTGACAAAGTGATTTATAGTAGATATAATAATTAAGCACTCAACGAGAGGGCAACTCAAAAGAAGAAAATTGTTAAAAACAAAAAATAAATTAAAAAAGTTCTTGACAAGATAAACTTCTTGAGTTAAGATATACAAGCTGACTTTTAAAGCCAGCAGGAAATGTTCTTTGAAAACTAAACAATGCACAATATGTTTTCTAACATAAACGAATGTGCGGTATCTGCTGTATAGCAGATTACCTAATAAATTCTTTTTAAACAGATAATTAAAGAGCCAATCGGTTCTTCGAAAAATAATTTTTTTGGAGAGTTTGATCCTGGCTCAGGACGAACGCTGGCGGCGTGCTTAACACATGCAAGTCGAACGGGGTGTTTATTTCGGTAAACACCAAGTGGCGAACGGGTGAGTAACGCGTAAGCAATCTACCTTCAAGATGGGGACAACACTTCGAAAGGGGTGCT
>NZ_FOCY01000015.1:0-59034 GCF_900110235.1 Megamonas sp. Calf98-2
ATAAACACCCCGTTCGACTTGCATGTGTTAAGCACGCCGCCAGCGTTCGTCCTGAGCCAGGATCAAACTCTCCAAAAAAATTATTTTTCGAAGAACCGATTGGCTCTTTAATTATCTGTTTAAAAAGAATTTATTAGGTAATCTGCTATAAAGCAGATACCGCACATTCGTTTATGTTAGAAAACATATTGTGCATTGTTTAGTTTTCAAAGAACATTTTTTGCTGGCTTCAAAAGTCAGCTTGTATATCTTAACTCAAGAAGTTTATCTTGTCAAGAACTTTTTTAATTTATTTTTTGTTTTTAACAATTTTCTTCTTTTGAGTTGCCCTCTCGTTGAGTGCTTAATTATTATATCTACTATAAATCACTTTGTCAACACTTTTTTAGAAAAAATATATTTATTTTTGTAAGAAATATTTACCTAAAAATTACACTCTATTCTGACATACATAAATTCAGATTTATGAGATAATTATAACAAATAAATTTAAACACTTTAGGAGATGAATACAAATGAAAAAACTATCCAAAAAACTCTTATTGAGTGGTCTAGCTGCCTTAACAATTTATAGTGGATTTAATAATATTGATATTTCCACTACTTATGCCAAAGTCAACTATGATGTTTTTGACTTAGAGGCTCATCGTGGAGGTAGAGATGTTAGACCTGAAAATACTTTGTATTCTTATGCTTATGCAATAGAACTAGGTGCTACTTCTATTGAATGTGATATGCAACTTACTAAAGATGGTAAAATAGTAATGAGTCATAATCCTATCTTAAATTCAGATATAACACGTGATGAAAATGGTAATTACATTGAAAATAATAAATATGATATTCGTTTAATGACTGTAGATGAATTAAAGAAATTCGATGTAGGCGTGATGGACCCAAATTGTGGCGAATACTATGATTTACATGGCAAAACACAATTTACTTATGATGCTAAAATTCCTACATTAGAAGAATTAATGCAATTAATTCAATCATATGGTGATAAAAATATTGTTTCAAATATAGAAACAATATCCTATCCAGACCCTGCAAGTGCCGGATATAAAAATAATGCTGACCCTAAGAAATTTGTAGAAGTTTTCAATAATATTGTAAAAAAAATATGATATGGAAGATCGAGTTGTTCTCCAATCTTTCGACTGGCAAACTTTAATTGAAATGAAAAAATTAAATCCTAATATCTCCACTAGTGCACTTTGGCAAGAACAACCATCATGGGGACGTGATAGTGAATCTTTACGTCGTTATGAAAAGAAAAAATCTTCATGGCTTGGTGGTTTAGATATCAAGGATTATCAAGGAAATCCTGTAAAAGCTACTCATGCTATTGGTACTGATATTATTTCTCCATATTATACAGAAATATCCAAACAAGATGTTGATGAAGCTCATTCTTTGGATATGAAAATTGTTCCATGGACTGTTAATAATGAAAAAGATATGAATATGTTACTTGATATGGGTGTTGATGGTATTATTTCATATAAGCCATGACTCTTAAAACAAGTATTAGAAAAACGCAATATAAAATTGCATACACCAACAGTAAATGTAGATAGTCCATATCATATAGGAACAGATCAGACACAGCCCCTACAGAAGCTAGTAACGGCAATGATGCCGCTTACTAAGCCCTAATCATAAACCCCTTACTACTTTATAAATAAAAATAACCCTACTAGTTTAACTTAGTAGGGTTATTTTTATTTATGCTTATTTAAAACAGTTTTCCATTCATTAACTATATTTTCTGGAAGTTCATACATCATTTCTTTTACTTTTATATCATTATCATAAGATTTTTTCTCTAATTTATCTTTTTTTTTATTATAATGATACATATTTTCTTGCGCTTCTGGTAAAACAAGACTCATAGTTTTAGCTTTATTTATTTGTTCTATCTCTTTATTTGTTAAATTAAAGCTTATCCAATATGGATTATCATATTTAATTTTGGCAAAATGAATTTCATATCTATTATTATCACTATCTTGCAATATTAAATATGGAGGATATTCATTATCAAAAATATAATTTCTATCTATATTATGTGATGTTATTGCTAACTCTACATTGTCTTTATATTTGTTATCGTCAGTATAAAATCTATCATTATTGACAAATACTCTAAACAATGCCATTGGTTCTTCTAATTTTTCATCACTTTTAGTTTGTTCTTTTACTAATTTTTTCTGTTCATAATCTTTCATTTGTTCAGGGTCTTTATATGCATATATAGAACGAATATTTTCCACATTTGATACTTTTGATTGATGTATATTAGCCAAAGTCACAGATTGCATACAAATAAATAAACTTAATAAACATAATACTATTTTTTTCACTTTATCAACCTCTACAATTTTATCTATATTATTTATTATATATCCAAACCCTCTAAATTCAAATAAATTTATCTATAATCTTTCATTTAAAATCTCTTTAAAATTATAGGTAATTTTGCTATGCTATATTTGATAAAAATAAAAAGAGGTGTTATTATGCAAGCATTTATCTTTGACATGGACGGCGTTATCATTGACAGCGAGCCTATACATAACAAAGTAGTCAAAGAGGTATTACTCGAAAATAATATCGTAGTTGATGATGAAGAATTCAATAAACTCATTGGTATGACATCAACTTCTGTTTTCTCCTATTTTATTGATAAACATCATTTACCATATACTCCTGAAGAAATGACTAATAACCATATGAATTTCTTCAAAAAATATATCGTTGACCATAACCTTAAACCTATTGATGGCATCTGCCCTTTATTAGAACAATTACAAAAAGCAAATATTCCTTTGGCGATAGCATCATCTTCTCCTTTAAATGTAATTGAATTTGTTGTAAAAACATTTAATATTGATAAATACTTTAAATTTTTAATTTCTGGCGAAGATATCCTTCATAGTAAACCTGCTCCAGATATTTATTTAAAAACAGCAAAAAAATTACAAGTTGACCCTAAAGATTGTGTCGTTCTTGAAGACTCTAAAAACGGTAGCATTGCGGCCAAAGATGCTGGCATGTATTGTATCGGTTTTGCCAATCCTAATTCCGGCAATCAAGATTTATCTAGAGCCGATATTATCATTAAACAAATATCCGATATAAATATAACTCAATTACCATAATAAAAAAACTTAGTGAAGATAATCATAGTTTTATTCTATATTACCATTCACTAAGTTTTTATTTTTATTTAAATTGACATTCTAGATATAATACAGATTGCAATACAGTCATCTCTTTAGTATCTGACGTCGCACTAAATCCTCTTATCAAATTACCATTTATATCATAAATATATTTACTTCCATAAATATAATATCTTTTATTGGAAGTACTATCTTTTATTTTATTTGCACTAAACTCATAAAACACTACATATTTAGCATTTAATGCTTTTGCTTTTTGAAATACATTTGAAGATAAGTCATCATCTACAAGGTCAACAAAGCAATCTTCATCTTCTTTTAATAACTTATCTTTCAAAGCTAAATTCATATAATTTATTTCTGATTGTAATTCATTAGGAAAATCATATTTAGGCTTTGCCACATAAGTTTCACATGTTTCAATATCTTCTGTAGCTAAAGCTATATCTTCTTTGCTGTCATAATAATTCTTAATCGCTCTATCAAAATAAAGCAACATATTATGAGCAAATTTATCATTTTCCAATTTAGATACAGTCCATACTTCATTAGTATTAAATTGCACAAAACGCTCATTAGCTATCTGAGCTAAATTTTTTACAATATCACCTTTCATCGTAATACGAGTCAAATTCATTTTAGGTTCATATAAATCTACAAAAGTCTTATTGCCTACAGCAGGTGCACCAAAAGTAATAGTTTCTATTTGATTACTATTTACGCCCATGTCTAATAATCTAGCTGTCAATAATTCCGCCACTGCTCCACCTAAACTATGACCTGTTATATAAATCTTATCTTCTGGGCACTGTTTCAAATGTTCTACTAAATCAAGACCTAAAATCTCGCCTGAACTATTCGCGGAAAAAAATCCATCTTGTACATATTGTAAAAATCCTTTATGCACTAAAGGCTTAGTTTCACTTAAATCTTTATCATTTCTACTTTGCAAAAATTCATCTAAATTATGCCCTTGAAATACTGTTGCCTCTACTGCCAAATCCGTTTTCACATCTTGCCAACTGCTGGTACCACTAATAGATAAAAAGAATATATCCTTATCATTTATTTTTTTATCAGCTAATAGATATTTAACATCAGATTTAGCTATTTGTTCATTATAAAAGCGAATATTCCAACCATTGCTTTTCAATATATCTCTTGCTAATAAGCTAAATTTATCATTATATACAGCAAGCGATGTCCATGCAGATAAATATTGAATATCTTTTTCACTTAAATTCGTTTCATCAATCTCCAAATTCTGCGCTAATGCTATATTTAAATTTAACATCAATAACATCAATATAGCTAAGATTTTTTTCATAATAAATCTCCTATTTCTCTATATACAAAAAACAGGATTTTGCTATGCAAAATCCTGTACCTATCAATTATGGCGGAGAGTGAGGGATTTGAACCCTCGATACGGGGACCCGTATACACGCTTTCCAGGCGTGCTCCTTCAACCACTCGGACAACTCTCCATGTGCTCTCAAACAATATGATATTGTTGCTGACAGAAATATATAATATCAGATACTTTCATTTTTGTCAACAGTTTTTTATAAAAAAATAGACTACTTCTTATAAACTCATAAAAAGTAGTCTATTATACATAACAATTATGCATTTTAAGCTTCTCCGCGTAAGTGAGCTAACTCCGCTTGTTTTTCACAATAATACCATCTAACAGATTTACCAATAGCGCATCTAACAGCATCTAATCTACCTTGTATAGCTAATTTTTTTAATCTTATAGCATCTAAACCACTTACTGATAAATAGCTTGCGGAGATATATCCTCCTCTCTTTAAATAGTTACGGTAGTTTTGACAATCTCTACGGTCAACTTCAACTTTTTTAATAGCCATTTACTATCACCTCATAAATTTTCTGTGAGAAATGATGTTGCATTTAAAAAATCTAATGCTGTTTCTTATGGAATTTTCTGTTAAGCTCATTATTATTATACAATGACTATGTAAAATTGTATAGTTTCACATAGTCATTGTTTGTAAAACATAAATGAAATTTTTAATAAATATACTAAAGTTACCGTTTATACTGATTTTTTAAATACATAAATATTACTATAAAAATCTTCTTCTATTTTTGGTATCATCAAACCAGCATACATCAATTCACTACCACTGAAAACTTTATCTGTACCAACTAAATTATATAAAGCATCTTCTTGTAATCCTTTTAATTTCAAAATTAAATTTCTATATATAGGTTCTACTAAAACCTGATGGAAATAACAAATAACAGTATTTTCATCTTCGGAAATAAAATTCCAACTAATATCATTTCCATCAAAAGGACTCTTTATTCTATAGAAAGTTCCTTTTTGTATAACATCTCTATATTGTTTATACCAAGCTACTTGTTTTTTTATCTCTTCTTTTTCCTCATCATTTAATTTATTCAAATCTAATTCATAACCTAGATTTCCAGAAGAAGCTACAGCAAAACGAGTTTTAAGTGGTGTTATTCTACCGACTTGGTGGTTTGGCACTATAGAAACGTGTGAACCCATTGTAATTGCAGGGAATAATATACTTGTACCATATTGTATTTTTAAACGACAAATAGCATCTGTATTATCGCTAGCCCATGTTTGTGGCATATAATAGAGCATTCCTGCATCATATCTACCGCCACCACTAGAACAACTTTCAAATAAAACATTTTTAAAACGCTGTGTTAATTTTTCTAAAATATAATATAAACCTAATACATATCTATGTGATAATTCTTTTTGTTCCTTACTATTTAAATAAGCAGAACCTAAATCTGTCAAATGTCTATTCATATCCCATTTAACATAAGATATCTCTACATTTTCTAATATATTAGATATTTTTTCTACAAGATAATTACAAACTTCTATATTCGATAAATCCAATACATATTGGCATCTGCTCAAAATAGGCTCATAATCCATACTTCTAATCACCCAATCAGAATGATTTTTATATAACTCACTATTTTTAGATATCATTTCTGGCTCAAACCACAAACCAAATAATAATCCTTTTTCCTTAATTTTTTGAACTAAAGTTTTTAATCCATGTGAGAATTTTTCTTCATCTTCTAGCCAATCGCCCAAGCCTTGTGTATCATCACAACGATTTTTAAACCAGCCATCATCTAATACAAATAATTCTATGCCCAATTCACCAGCTTGTCTTGCTAAATCCAAGCAATTATCTTCATTGACCTCAAAATGACAAGCTTCCCAACTATTCAACAAAATTGGACGAGCTTTTTCTTTATATAAACCTCGACAAAGTTGATTTCTATACAATTTATGAAAAATCTGAGACATAGTATTTAAACCTTTATCTGTATAAACTAACACAGCTTCAGGAGAAACAAATTTTTCTTTACCGCTTAAAGTCCAACCAAAAGTCGTAGGGTTCATGCCCATTTGTATTCTAGTAGTCTTATATTGTCCCACTTGTACACTAGCTTGGAAATCACCACTATAAATAAAATTAAATGCCCACACAGAGCCTATATCTTCATTAGTATTTTTTTCCATCAAAGCTATAAATGGAGTTGACTGTGGACTACTTGTTCCTCGTATGCTTTCTAATACAATAGAGTCAGATTTTATAGCTCTACGATAAATATTTTTTTCATACAAATGAGCGCCGGATAATGTCATCACATCATAATCGCTATCCGCAAAATCCATACTAAAGCTCATTACTTTATCTAAATATATGCTCTTATCATCATGATTTACAATTTCAGTATGTCTGCAAATAACATCATAATCAGCAAAAATTGTGTAATACAAATAAATACTTGCATTCATCACTATATCTTTTAAGATAATACATAAAGTCTTAGCTTCATTTTCATTATTTACATAAATAGAAGGCAACCCCTCTAATTTTGGTTTTCCCTCAATGATATTAAAACTATCATAATAAAAGCGATTTACACGCTTGCCATCTTCTGTTTGAATTATATAAGCTGGATTTCTAAAATCCCCTTGATTAAAATCTGGATATTCTTGCAATAAAGTATCTAACGAAAAATTTCTATCTGAAGCTATCGGATTTGAACAAAAACCTCTATCATAAAATAATTGAGCATTACTTCCATTATATGATGATAAATATTTACCGAAATAAATATGTTTTACATAACAATCTTTTTCAATGCCTAAAATATAACTAATTTTGCCATTAGATAAATTAAATATCTTTTGCTCTTTATCATAATTAATTGCTAACATCTATATTCTCTCCTCTAAATTTATTTTCTACATAATATTTTAAAATATCGTTAGCTATATTAAAATGATAATAAAATGTTATCTACTGTAATTTTTTGTCATCTTCATCTATAAATTAAAGGAGTTTTTTATGTTTAGCACCTTTCCTTATAAAGCTATAAAATATCAGTTTTCCTCTGATTTGCCATTGATAACACTGACAGGTATCGGCTTTCAAAATATCACCGACCACAGCTATTCTTGGCATAATCTACATCGTCATGATAAACATTGTCTTATTCAATATTGCATCAGTGGACAAGGCGTTTTAACCATAAATAATTCCACTTATACCATTACATCTGGTAAAGCTTTTTTACTCAACATTCCTAGCAATTCTCATTACTATTTACCCCAAAATTCTACTCATTGGAAATTTATTTATTTAGAGTTTTCTCCTGAAGTTCTACCCCTTCTATGTAAAATCTATAATAAATTAGGCCCTGTCATTTCTTTAGCAAACTATCCTTCATTATTGACGCAAATAGCTAATTTTTACACCAAAGCCCTCAACAATAAACTACAATCAGTATTTATAAATACAAAATTAGCCTATAATTTTTGGATAGACCTTTTAAAATACAATCTAGCATACGATGCAAATAATCTCACAAAAACAGATATAGCCAAAAATTTTCTTGAGCAAAACTTCGCTAATAGCAATTTAAATATAGATACAATAGCTGAACAAATAGGATATTCTAAATATCATCTGTGCAAAACTTTCCATAAACAATTTGGCATATCGCCTATGAAATACTTACAAAACTTAAGGATTTCTACCGCGTGTAAACTTCTAATCAATAATCCCACATGGACGATAAAAAAGATAGCTTACCACGTAGGCTATAATAATGACGATTATTTTTGTAAAGTATTTAAAAATTTAAAAGGTATCACGCCTAATACTTTTAGAAAACAATCTATTCACTACGATATACTACAAACTATTTATGACTTCTCCGCAACTAAAAAAAATACACTTATGTAATCACATAAGTGTATTTTTATATTCGATATAATTATTTACTAAAAGTATATGTTGTAACAGTATGAGTTTCTTGTCCTGCTTTCAATACTGGAGAGGCAAATTTATCACAATTTACAGCATTTGGTACATATTGAGTTTCAATGCAGAAAGCATCACGACGATTGTAAATATGACCTTGTTTACCTGGTTTTCCTTCTAAGAAGTTTGCAGAATAGAACTGTGCACCTGGCATTGTTGTAGCTACGTCCATAATAATACCAGTTTTTTCAGATTTAGCTTGTGCAAAAGTATATAAACCATCATGTTCTGGTAATAATACTGTATGGTCATAACCAGCAGCAATAACTAAACGTTCATCATCTTTGTCTATATCCTGACCGATAGGTTTAGCTTCACTAAAGTCAAATACATCGCCTTTTGTGATAGTGCGAATTTCACCAGTTGGAATTAATCCTGCATCAGTTGGAATCATTGCTGGGCAATCTAATTTCAATGTTTGATCATAAACACTGCCACTGCCTTCACCAGCTAAATTGAAATAGCTGTGGTTTGTTAAGTTAACTACAGTGTCTGCATCAGTTTTAGCTTTATAATCAATGCGTAAGCAAGCATTATCATCAAAAGTATAAATTACTTCTACATCTAAGTTTCCTGGATAATTAGCTTCACCATCTGGAGATGTACGTCTTAAAGATACGCTATTTTCGCCAATTGTGAAATCGCTATAAACTTTTTTATCAAAACCATTAGAGCCACCATGTAAATGATTTGCTCCATTATTTGTTTCTAATTCATAAGTTTTTCCATTTAAAGTAAATTTACCATTAGCTATACGATTACCGCAACGACCAATGAATGCACCATAGAAGAATGTTCCTTCTTCATAGCCTTTTACAGTGTCATAACCTAAAACTACATCATGTAATTTACCATCTTTGCCTTCAACTACAATAGCTTGAATAGTGCAACCATAATTAATAATGCTTACATATTCGCCTTTGGAGTTTTCAATTTTAAATTTATAAACCTGTTCCCCTGTAGAAGCTACACCAAATTCACTTTTTACTACTGCCATTTTTCTTACCTCTTTTATTTATTTGTTTTACAAGGACCTGTAGTATCACGTAAGACTAAAGTATTTTGTAATACAACTTGTCTGCTTGTTTTATTATCACTAGCTATTTTTTCCATTAATAAACTAGCCGCTGTCCATCCTAAAGTCATCATATTTTGGTCCATTGTCGTAAGTTTTGGCTCAATAAAATGACTTAGTGAGACATTATCATATCCCATAATAGATATGTCTTCTGGAATTTTTAAATTTAAACGTCTACAAGCATTGACTGCACCGACACCCATCAAATCATTACAACAAAAAAATGCTGTAACATCTTTTCGATTAGGCAAAAATTCTACAATCTTTTTAGCAGTCAACTCTACTGTATCTATACTATTACCCGCACTAACATTTATGATATTTTCTGGATTATAACAACCCATTTTCTTCATAAATTCAATATATACATCTTCTTTAAACTCATAAGAATCGCTTCGTTCACCACGAACGAAACAAATACTTTGATGACCTAATGATACTAAATGTTCTAAGGCAATTTTGGTACCTATACGTTCATCATTATATACATAAGAAATAGCTGGACGTTTTATATATGAGTTAATAAATACCAGCGGTATCCTAGATGCCATCTGGTCAAAAAAACTACTATCCACACGTTCCGTATTTGGACTAATATTTATTATTCCTGACACATTTCGCATCAGTAATTCATTCATACATTCTTTTTCACAGATAGGGTCATCTTTTGTGTAAGTCAACAATAACGAATAGCCACTACTTGTTGAAAAACTTTCTATTCCACTTACAACTTCAGCAAAAAAAGTATTAAATAGACTAGGCACAATAATTCCAATTATTGAAGAATGTTGTGTATTTAATTCTCTTGCTTGAATGTTTGGAATGTATTCTAAATCTTTTATTGCTTCTAAAACTTTCTTCTTCGTAGCTTCTTTTACTGGATAATTACCATTTACTACACGGGATACCGTTGCTACTGATACTTGTGCCTTTTTGGCTACATCAATTATCGTAGTTGACTTCATTGTCTTCAATCCTTATTAAAATAATATATTAAAATATAATAATATATTATTTCTATATTTTCAATATTTTCTTGATTAAATATATGCCATCTATAAAATTTATAGATGGCATAATTATTAAAATTATAAAGTTGCTACAAATTTATTGAAAGCTTGAATACCTTGTATATTGCGTTTGAATACGCCTGCATGAAGTAATACAACCATAAAGATTTTACCTACTTCTAATTTAAGCATATCTTCAACTTCTTCAGCTTTAATATCTGTGTATTTTGCACGAATTTCTTTGTACCAATCTGCATGTTTAGCGATTTGTTCATCATCACTAATATCTTCTTTACCAGCGATAAAGCATTCTTTTACTTTTGCTAATTCGTCTTTTAAACGAGCTGGAAGTACTGCAAGACCCATTACTTCAATTAAGCCGATATTTTCTTTTTTAATATGATGAACTTCATCATGTGGATGGAAAATACCTAATGGATATTCTTCAGTTGTACGGTTGTTACGTAAAACTAAATCTAATTCATATTTACCATCACGAACGCGAGCAATTGGAGTAATTGTATTATGTGGTTGTCCATCGCTTTCAGCTAAGATATCTACACTTGCGTCAGAATATCCACGCCATGCATCTAATACATGTACAGCAAAATTAATTAAATCCTGTTTATTAGAAGAAGCTGCACGAATTACAGACATAGGCCATTTTACACGACCAACAGTAACATTATCAAAACCTTCGATATTGAAAGTTTCTTCGATTGGAGCTTTTTCCATAGCGAATGTATAATGTCCACCTTGATAATGGTCATGAGATAAAATAGAACCACCAACGATTGGTAAATCTGCATTAGAACCTAAGAAATAATGTGGTAAATAATCCACAAAGTTTAATAAGTTTTCAAAGGTAGCACGGCAAACTTTCATTGGTACATGCAAGGAATTTAATAAAATGCAGTGTTCATTGTAATAAGTGTATGGGGAATATTGCATAAACCATTGATGACCTTCAAAATCCATAGGAATTAATCTATGTGTTTGACGAGCTGGATGATTTGCATGACCTGCATAACCTTCATTTTCACGACAAAGTAAGCATTTTGGATAAGAAGAAGATTTTACAAGTTTTGCTTTAGCAATATCTCTTGGATCTTTTTCTGGTTTAGATAAGTTAATTGTGATATCTAAATCACCATATTCAGTATTTGCTTTCCAAATAATATTTTTATCAATACGATCTTTACGAATATAATTAGAAGCAATACTTGTTTTATAGAAATAATCAGTAGCTTGAACTTTTGATTTTTCGTATATTTTTTTGAAATTGCCTACAACTTCAGAAGGACGAGGCATTACGCAGTTCATGATACGAGTATCAAATAAATCACGCTGAGTTACAGTATCTTCACAAAGACCTTTTTCTACAGCATAATCTAACATATTTTCTAAAATATCATGAGCTATTGGTAATGTTTCATCTACTTCTACAACTTCAAACTCATCTACACCTAATAAATCTAAAAGTAAGTTTGCACTATAGTATTTATCTTCTGGTGCAATAAGACCTTGTTGTAGAGCAAAGTTTAACAAACGATTTATTTGTAAATTCATATCCATTATTAAAAATCCCCTTTTATTAACTAAACCCCAAAATTAGTCTTCATATCCGTTTGGATGAGCTTGATGCCATTTCCAAGCAGTTTTGATAATTTCTTCCATACTTGTATATTTTGGATGCCAGTTAAGGATTTTTTGAGCTTTTTCACTAGAAGCAATTAAGCGAGCAGGGTCACCAGCACGGCGTTGACCATATTCTACTTTAATTTTTAAGCCTGTAGCTTTTTCAGCAGCATCGATCATTTCTTTTACAGAGAAGCCTTCACCAGTACCTAAATTGAAGATATTGCTTTCATTACCTTCACGTAAATAGTTAAGAGCTTTCATATGTGCATCTGCTAAGTCCATTACATGTACATAGTCACGGATACAAGTACCATCAGCTGTTGGATAATCTGTACCAAATACAGTGATGTGATCGCGTTTACCAAGTGGAACTTGTAAAATGATTGGAATTAAGTGAGTTTCTGTTGTATGAGCTTCACCAATATGACCATCTTCAACAGCACCTGCTACGTTGAAATAACGTAAGGATACATATTTAATACCGTTAGCCATATCTACCCATTTCATCATTTTTTCCATCATGCGTTTGGATTCACCATATGGATTAGTAGGATTTGTTTCATCAGTTTCTAAAATAGGCACACGTTTTGGTTCACCATAAGTTGCAGCAGTGGAAGAGAATACGATTTTCTTAACATCATATTTAACCATAGCTTCAAGAAGAACTTCCATACCGCAAGTGTTGTTGTTGAAATATTTTAAAGGAACTTGCATACTTTCACCAACAAGAGAATTTGCAGCAAAATGAATAATTGCTTCAATGTCATTTTCTGTAAAAACTTTATCAAGGTCTGCCATATTACGGATATCGCCTTTATAAAATTTTGCTTTTTCATGAACAGAAGCTAAATGACCTGTTTCAAGATTATCGATTACAACAACATCTTCACCATTATTGATAAGTTCATAAACCATATGAGAGCCGATATAACCTGCTCCACCACATACTAAAACTGCCATTTTAAAATCCTCCTAAGAAAATAATATTATTAATATTTTTGATTAATTTTCTATATAACAGTAAACGTTTTCTAATTTCAATTATACATCAATAAAATATATAAATCAATACTTTTTCAAATTATTTTATTTTTAAATTTTACTGAAAACTCATTTTTTATTTTATTGTTTATTGTGATTTTATGTGGTATTATATTTAAAATAATAAAAATAACAAAGGCATAAACAAAAAAACAAAGATTTTCTCATAAGAAAGGATATTTTATGTTAATTACTAATGCTGAATTTATCCAAGGCTTTATACGTCTTACTGACGATGCATTCAAAAAAGGTTGGCATGAACGCAATGGTGGCAATCTAAGTTATCGTATAAAACCTGAAGAAATCGAAGAAATAAAATCTGAATTAAAAGCACCTACTAATTGGATTCCAATTGGTGTAAGTGTACCTAATTTAGCTAATGAATATTTCTTAGTTTCTGGAACTGGTCGTTATATGCGCAATATTATCTTAAAACCAAAAGATAATATTTGCATTGCTAAAATTGATGATAAAGGTGAAAATTATGCTATCATTTGGGGATTAGAAAAAGGCGGTCGTCCAACAAGTGAATTTCCAACTCATCTTATGAACCATAGCATAAAAAAAGATTTAACTAATGGGCAAAATCATGTAATTTATCATGCTCATCCAACTAATATCATTGCTCTTACTTTCGTTTTACCACTAAACGATAAAGAATTTACTCGCGAACTTTGGGAAATGGCAACAGAAGATCCTGTTATTTTCCCTGAGGGTATCGGTGTTGTTCCTTGGATGGTTCCAGGTGGTAGCGAAATAGCTAAAGCTACAAGTGAACTTATGAAAAAATATAATATTGTAGTATGGGCTCATCATGGTATGTTCTGCTCTGGTAAAGATTTTGATGAAGCTTTTGGTCTTATGGATACTGCGGAAAAAGCTGCTGAAATCTGTGTAAAAGTTCGTTCAATGGGTGGCAAAAAACAAACTATTACCACTCAAAACTTCCTTGATTTAGCTAAAGATTTTAAAATAGATTTAAATAAAACTTTCTTAAAATAAACATCATAAAAAAGCTGTAACAATTAGAGATATCCTCTTTTGTTACAGCTTTTTTTAGTAAATCAACTTTATATCATTTTCTTTAATATAATCAAACCACTCAATATTAGGTTCTTTATCCGTTACAATTGTATCAATTTGAGCTAAATCACATGTTTTAGTAAATGCAGTTTTATCAAATTTCGTACTATCTGCTAATAAAATACTTTTTTGTGCTTGTTCTATCATTTGTCGTTTAATAATACTTTCCGGCTCATTTGATTCCATCAAACCTTTTTTTATATCTAAAGCCTTACAACTGATAAGAACTGTATCTACATAATATTTTTTTATAGTTTCACAAGCAATAGGTCCAACTAAAGCATAAGAATGAGCTCTTAATTCTCCACCAGTTGAAATTATTTTAAAATCACTATTCACAAATTCATTTATAAGTCTTATAGAATTTGTAATTATAGTTAAATCTTTCTTATCTTTTAAATATCGCAATAATGCTAAACATGTAGTGCTTGCATCTACCATTAAGGTATCGCCGTCATTAATCAAGTGTTCAGCTTTTTTAGCTATATAAACCTTATTACTATTATTAATATCTATGCGCTTTAAAAAAGAAATATCTTGACTTGTATGGTCATTTATTACCGCTCCACCATAACAACGTTTAACTAAATTTTGTTGCTCTAATTTTTCTAAATCACGCCTTATTGTTTCATCAGTTACATCAAATAATTTACTCAAATCTTGTACATAAACTTTTTGGTGCTGATTTAATAATTTCATTATTTCCCGACGTCGCTCAATACCTAGCATAAAATCACCCCAAAATCTATAAATATTATTTATAATCTTATAATCATTATAGAATATCCCTATAAAAAATACAAATAAATTGCTCCTAGATGAAGTTTTTGTACCTAATCAATTTGTTCAAATAACTATCTTCACGCAATAATAATTTTTTTATATTACCTTGTTCTATGATTTTTTCTTCTCCACAAATAATAATATCATCAAAAAATCGCAACAAACTTATATCATGAGAAGTTACTATCATCGTTTGTTTTTGATATTTTTCCATAAGTTGACTACATATATTATTTGTTGTTTTTATATCAAGCCCTGCTGTAGGTTCATCTAATAAAATTATATCTTTTTGTTTTGCTAAACAAATAGCTAATTGTAATCTATGCTTTTGCCCACCTGATAATTTATTGCCATCATTGCCCACTATATAATTCAATCCCACTTGCTTTACAAAATCTAATAAATATACATTTTCTAAAGATTTATATATTTCTTCATCAGTGATATCTTCATAAAGCATTTTAAAATTATCACGTATAGATAAATTAAAAATATGATGTTCTTGAAATGCTACTGCAAAATGTTCACGTATAGATTTTTCAGCTAAATCATCATAATTTTTACCTTGTATAAAGATATTTCCCTTCAATGGATATAATAATCTCATCAATACATAAAATAATGTGGATTTTCCACAACCACTAGTGCCGACAATCAAGGTTTTATTGCCTTTTTTTATAGATAAATTTATATCTTTCAATAAAACTTTATCATATCCATAAGCTAAATCTTTCAACAATAATTGCACATCTTCACATTTCTTATCTTCTTGATTTTCATTTTTTACTTCATTATTTGTATCAGCAATAAATTTTTTCTCTTGCATAAAAATAGCTAAATCTTGCCAACGTTTACTAGCTTCATCAAAATGCTCTATTAATGAAGGCATCATCGCTAACACTTCTAAGACAGCTTGATAAGTCAATATTATTGTAATCGCCATAATGGGATTAAAATCTTGTGTATTCACCAAATAAATACTTATAGCCAGACAAATAACTAAATAAGCTCCCATTATAAATTCACTACATAGATTAACTTTTAATTTTAATTTAAATAAATTTTGCTGATATTGTTGATACTGCTCAATACTATGGCTAATATTTTTCAATCTATATTTGTCATAATTATAGAAAGATAGTTCCCTATTACCTTCATAAAACTCTATAATCTCTTGAGTCAATAAAAATTTATGCTTTTTTAATTTCAAATATCTTCGCCATGTCATATAAGGTATGACTATCATAAATATAAGCCATGAACTAATTAGTAATATCATTAAATCATAACTATATAGAAAAAACCATATAGATAAGATAAATACACTTATCGTAGTGATAATAGGTGGCAAAAAGAAACGCAGAAAACTATCTCTTAAATTATCTACTGCATTTACAATTAAATCAAAAGCATCTCCATTTTCTGTTTGTTGCTTAAATGGCAATACTTTGATAATTTTTATCAAAACAAATACTCTAAAACTCGTAAATAGAGAAAAACCTACTTTATGTGTAAAATATCGCTCTAAATAACGAAAGACAGCCCTCATTACACCGCAAAAGCGTACACCTACAATAGCAAGTGATAAAACATAAAGTGGCGGTTGCAGGGCAGCACTAGCTATCAACCATGCTGAAAGTCCCATTAAACTTATTGAGCTTAATGTTGAAATAGTACCTACTAATATTGCTAATAATAAACTCCATATTACAGGTCTTATCATATTACTCAATATCTGTACCATTTCAAATACTCCTTTCACCTTCTATTATTTCACTAAAATAATTTATTTTATCCTTAATTTTTTCATTATCCACTAATTTTCCCTGTTGTAAATAAATCAATTCGTCAGCATTTTTTAAAGTCTGTAAGCGATGACCAATGATTATTACAGTTACTTTATTTTTTAAATCAGATAAAATTCTTTGTATCAACTTTTCATTATATACATCTAAATTTTCCATAGGTTCATCTAATAATAATAATTTTGGTCTACCAATTAAAGCTCTAGCTAAACCTAAACGACGCTTTTGCCCAGAACTTAAATTTATCGCTGAAGTTATTTCTGTATCATATCCCTGTGATAGTGATTTTATAAATTCATCTAAATTTACCAACTGACAAATATGTTCTATTTCTTTTAAATTAAAATCTCTACCTAAAGTTATATTTTCCCTGATTGTCGCTGAAAAAATATATGGCTCTTGAGCTACCCAGCCAATTTGACTTTGCCACCATTGTTTATCTAAATCAGCTAAATTATAATCATTGATTAAGATTTCTCCATATTGGCATTTTTCTATACCTAATAATAATTTAAATAATGTGGATTTTCCTGCCCCATTATCTCCAGTCAAAACAAACTGCTTGCCTTTTTTTATTTTTAAACTAAAATCATCAATTGCCCATTTATCGCTATCTTGATATTTATAATAAACATTTTTCAATTCAATCTGCACAATATCTGTATCATTAAATTTTAAATTTGTCTTACTTTCCTTTATACAGTTTAGTTTATCAATCATAGCATAAATTTCACTAGAAGCTGTAATCCCATTCATGGCATCATGAAAAGCTGAACCAAATTGACGAAAAGGCTGGTAAAATTGTGGTGCTATCAATAAGATAAAAAATACAGGTAAAAATTCCACATGTCCATAGATGAGTCTAAGACCAATATTTACAGCGATAATAGCTATACTTAATGTAGAAATAAATTCTAACATAAAAGCTGAAATAAAAGCTATGCGCAAAACTTTTAAAGTCGCTTGACTAAAAAGTTTACCATTTTTATTTATTTCACTTAATTGTCTTTGTGTTTGATTATACGCTTTAACAATCAATAAACCAGGCAATAAATCTGCCATATACATAGTTAATTTTTGAAAAACTTGCCACTGTTTTTTATTTTCCTTATCTGCAATTTTGCCAATTAAAATCATAAAAAATGGTATTAATGGTGCAGTAATCAAAAAAATCAATCCAGATATCCAATCATTGATAAAAGTAAATATCAATAAAATGAGCGGAATTGTACTCAATAAACCTAATTGTGGTATAAATGACGTTAAATAAATATCTAATTTATCAACGCCTTTTGTAATCAAGGCTATCCATTGCCCTTTTGCATATGAACTAGCTAAAAAACTACGCTGAGCCAATACTTCAAATAATTGTTTACGTAAATTGCTTTGTACATTTAATGATATTTTCTCCATTTGATAATGATTAAAATAATTTAGTATTGCCTTTATACAAAAAAAGAAAAACAGCAACACCAATAATGGCGTTGCTGTACTACTTTCTAAGCGAGATAAAAGTAATTTATCTGCTATATAAGCAATAATATATGCTATAGCTACAATCATCATAGCTTGCATAATATTTGATATCATCACCAAAATCAACTGTCGTTTAAAAGGGAAAATATCTTTTAATAAATTTTTATCTATCATTTTTTTAATTAATATTCTAAGTCATGATGACTTACACGTTTTCTAAATACCCAATAAGTCCAACCTTGATAAATGAGTACTACTGGTACAAAGCAAACAGCAGCAATTGTCATTATAGTCAAAGTATATTCAGTAGAAGAAGCGTTATAAATTGTTAAACTCCAATCTGGATTTAAAGTGGATATTAAAATACGTGGGAATAATCCTGCAAATACTGCAACTGTTGTAAATACAATAGCTAAAGAAGAACCGATAAAGCCTTTAACATATTGTTGTTTTTTATAAACTAATAAGATAGAAGCTACAAAAGAAACAGCTGCTAGAATAAATAAAATAACAGAAGAAATTGACGCAAACATATCTGTATTCAATGCAGTTAAAATCAAGCAAAGTACATAGAAAATAGCTGCTATACCACCAAGGCATACAGATACGATACGCAATCTATCAATCATTTTTGTATCAGCAAGACGAAGTGTTAAAAATACTGTTCCATGATAAGCAAATACCAATAAGAAAGTAATACCACCAACGATAGTATATAAAGATAATAAATCAAAGAAAGTACCTTTATAAATCATTTCACCATTGATAGCGAAACCTTTCATCATATTACTTACAGCAACGCCCCATAAAAATGCAGGTAAGGCACTGCCAAAGAAAATCATATAATCCCATAAGCTTCGCCAATATGTGCAATCGTGTTTACTTCTAAATTCAAAAGCTACACCACGAACAATTAAACCTAAGAGCATCAAAAACAATGCCATATAAAGCATACTAAACATAGTAGCATATACATGAGGGAATGCTGCAAACATAGCACCGCCAGCAGTAATCATCCAAACTTCATTACCATCCCAAACTGGACCTATGGAATTAATGAGCATACGGCGTTCTACATCATTTTTCGCAAAAAATGGTAAAATCGTACCTACGCCATAGTCAAAGCCCTCTAAGAAGAAGAAACCTACAAATAAAACTGTTACAAGTATAAACCATACAATTTGTAAATCCATTATGCCTGCCCTCCTTCATCATCCATCTTATGAGCATCTTTTTTCACGAATTTAAGAGCTATAAAGATAGCAGCTACAGCTAATAAAGCATAAATAAGTGTAAAACCTACCAATGTAATTAAAACTTCTGTACTAGTGATATTTTGAGATACTGCATCAGATACTTTTTGCAAACCTACTACCATCCATGGCTGACGACCAGCTTCAGTGATTATCCAACCAAAAGTATTTGCTATAAATGGCAATGGCAATAATAATACTAAAATATTTAAGAGCCAACGAGCATTTTCCAAACGTTTTGTATAGAATAAAAAGCCTGCTAAAATCATTGCACCAATCATAGCTACACCGCAAGCTATCATAATTCTAAAGCTCCAGAATAACAAAACTACATTTGGAATGTAATCATCATAACCATATTGTTGAATATATTGTTCTTGCAATTCATTTATGCCTTTTACTTCGCCTTCTGGGCTATCATAAATAAGCATAGATAACATATATGGCACTTCAATAGCATCATAATTTACCTTATTTTCTGTATCAATATTAGCTATTACAGTGAAAGGAGCTGGATTTTCAGTTTCCCATAAAGCCTCCATAGCTGCCATCTTCATTGGTACATTTTTACCGATAAATTGAGCCTGTAAATGTCCACTGCCCATTACTAAGAACAAACCAATTAAACTATAGATAATACCTGATTTTATCGCTGTTTTAAATGTTTCTACATTTTGACCAGACAATAAACGATAAGCACTTACAGCCACTACAATCACACCAGCTGTAACAATACCAGATAATACAGTATGAGCATATTGCCCTACAACATAAGGATTAGTTACTAATGCGAAAAAGTCTGTCATTTCAGCTCTGCCATTAGCAATAGTATAACCTACAGGATGTTGCATAAAAGAATTTGCAACTAAAATCCAAAAAGCAGATAAATTACTACCAAAAGCTACAAGCCAAATAGATAAACAATGTAATTTTTTGGATAAACGACCTTCACCAAAAATCCATACACCTAAAAATACAGACTCTAAGAAAAATGCAGTCAATGCTTCTAGTGCAAGTGGTGCCCCAAAAATATCTCCCATGAAACGAGAGTATTCAGACCAGTTCATACCAAAATGAAATTCCTGTACGATACCAGTTACCACACCCATGGCAAATGAAATGATAAAGAGTTTTCCAAAGAATTTTGCTAAACGCTTATAAACTACATTATCTGTTTTTAAATACATAGTCTGCATAATAGCAATGAAAATGGATAAACCTAATGAAACCGGAACAAATAAAAAATGGTAAATTGTTGTAATTGCAAATTGCAATCTAGATAGAGTTATAACATCCATAATATAAAACCTCCTTTGTAGTGTATATTTAAGTTAAGTATACACTAATAACTTATATAGACGCAAGATTTATTATTTATAGATAATTATTATCATAACTCCTCAAAAATAATCTTTATAAAATCATCTAAATAATATATACTCGTTATTATCCAATTTATTATCTTTGGTTTTTATTGCAAATTTTTATTTTTTATCTAGGTGGTTTATGTGAAAAAATTTCTTCATTCTTTATTTATATTTTTTATTGGACTTTTAATCGGTGCTATTTTAACTTTTAATACTTTAGGTTTAATTTTAGGCAATATTTTATATATGGAGCTTAGCAATCCCCAATTAAATATCAATCTCACTAGCATCGTAAATCATTCTCAAGATTTAACGAGAATAAATCAATATCAACAAGAAAATCCTAATGCTCAAAAAGTTGCTCTATACACGCCTTATGGTGACAGTTCTCGTGAATTAGTTGGTACTTTTATCAACAATAATTCCAAATATAAAAAGACAATTATTTTAATTCATGGTCTTTATCAAAATCGTTCCATGTGCTTAAATTATGTCAATATCTATAAACAATTAGGATTCAATGTCTTATTGATTGATTTACGTGGTCATGGTGAAAGTGATGGCATCATCACTTGGGGACAAACAGAAATCCGTGATATTGATATGTGGTGCGATTATCTTCGCAATACAAAACAACAAGAATTAATTGGCATTCATGGAATTTCTCTAGGTGGTGCATTTGCCCTCTTGCACAGTGGATTATCTGTTCACCCTGCTGATTTTTACATTGAAGATAGTTCTTATAGTGATTTAAAAGGTCTTTATTACAATCATCTACACAGCATGATACAATTACCTAATGATTCCAAAATTCTTGATATCTTGTGGATTTATTCTCAAGTCTGCATGTATTGGCATACAGGTTCAACTTTAGATAAATTAGCTCCATTAAAAGCAGTAGCTCACTCCACAAGCCCTACATTATTTTTACATGGCAGTGCAGATACTTTAATCCCGCCAAATACACTTCAAGAATTATACGATAATTGCCGTGCAACAAAATCTATGCATATGTTCAAAGACTCTACACATGCTCAAGCTATTTCTAATTATCCTAATGAATATTTTAATGTAATAAAAGATTTTCTCGTTAATAATCATTTTACAACTATACAAAATTAAAAATTTTATTGTATCTTGACAATAAAAAATAGTTTTGATATCATGAACACAGATTAATATATTTAAAATCTATGAGCAAGAATAGTAACTATGATAAAAGCTTTACAGAGAATCGACGATGCTGAGAGTTCGATAAGCACTTATGATAGCGAATGGACTTGTGAGATGTAGCCTGAGCCATAATATTATGGGGTAAGCACTATCGGCCTTTTCCACCGTTATACGGAAACGAGTATCGGATATAAAAAATCCCGCACTTTGTATTTAGTAAGATAATTTGCTACTTAGTTCAACTAAGGGTGGCACGAGTATAACGCCTCTCGTTCCTTTTTATAGGGATTGAGAGGCTTTTTTATTTGTTTGTTATTTGATTGGAGGATTTATTTATGGAGTTACGTTGGATAACTATTACTACTTTATTATTAGCCATCGGTGTAATTTTACGTATGGTTTCGCCAAATATTGGTGGCATATCTTTAAACTGGAATATTGTAATGTATTGTTTAGCGATATTATTATGTAGACCGACAATAAAACAAGGTTTCGGCATTGGTTTAGTTTCCGGTATCATCGCTATGATGACATCTAAAGCTGCTCTACCTTATGCTAATTTAATAAGTGATCCATTAGCTGCTACTATTTGCGCTTTAATGGTCAATAGCAATCTTTTCAACATTAAAAAATCTAAAATTTCACTAATTCCTTTTATCGTTGTATTTATCACTACTTTTATCAGTGGCGGTACTTTTGTTACTTTGACGAAAATCTTTCTACAACTTCCTATGAATATTTATCTTTATGCTATGCTTCCTGCTGTAGCTTTAGTTGCTCTTTTAGGTGCTGTTGCTGGTCAATTGTTATATTTACCTGCTTTTAAAATTTTCAATGCCAAATTAAATAAAAATGATAAACAATTTTCTTTGCACGATATAAATTTGACTATTCCTCAAGGTTCTTTTTGTGTAATCACAGGTGTAAATGGCAGTGGTAAAACTTCTTTAATCTTAAATATAGCTGGCAGTAAACCTGCATATCTAAGTGAAATCACCACTAGCAAAATAAATATAGCCGATATTGATATCTTGAATACACCACCTAAAAAACTCAATGAATTAATCGGTGTTGTCATGGCTGATTACAATGCTCAACTCGTAACGCAAACAGTTGGCGATGAAATCGCTTTTTCTCTTGAAACATCTGTTCTTAATGCTCAAGAAATCATCAATAGACGACGCGACCTTTTAGCTAGCGTTGGTCTATCCGATAAAGAAGATATGCCGATTTCAGCTTTATCTGGCGGACAAAAACAACGACTTGCTATTGCCTCTATAATGGCAATGAATACACCTATCATCATTCTTGATGAACCAGTTGCAGCCATTGACCCTGAAGGCGCAAAAGATATCTATAATTTATTAGTCAATCTCAATAAAAGATATAATAAAACAATTATTGTAACTGAACATGATTTGAAATATGTGCTTGATATTGCTGACCAACTTTGTGTAATTGATAATGGTCATTTAGCTTACAGTGGTAATGTAGATGATTGTTTAAAATATATGTATGAAGAAAAAATTTATCCTGAAGTTATTCCTCTTCGCTGGAAAATACGCTATGAAATAGGTGATAATCATGTTAACGCTAAATAATATTTCTTTTAGCTATCAAAAAAATAGATTTATCTTAAAGAACATCTCCACCAATATAGATGATACAAAAATCACAGCTATAGCTGGCAGAAATGGCAGTGGTAAAACAACATTAACTAGACTTTTAATGGGACTTGTGCACCCTAATAGAGGCTCTATGATTTTAGATGATATTGATATCACCAAAAAAGAACCATATGAAATGGCTCAATATATCGGTTATGTATTTCAAAATCCTGACCAACAATTATTCGCTTCCACTGTTTTTGAAGAAGTAGCTTTTGCACCAAGAAAATTAGGTTGTAATGAACATACTATAAAAAAACGTGTCGAAGAAGTTTTAAAAATAACTAATCTTCAAGATGTAATTTGGGAAATGCCTCAAGTTTTAACCTTAGGGCAAAAACAGCGATTATCTATTGCTTGCGCCTTAGCTGCCAAACCTAAAATCTTAATCTTAGATGAACCTACCTCTGGGCAAGATTGCCGAGAACGCACTATGTTATTGCGCTTGATGCGAAAATTAAATGCTCAAGGTTTAGGTATCATCATGGTAACACATGATATGGATATCTTAGCTGAACATGCTGATAAAGTCATCGTCATCAATCAAGGAGAACTTGCTTTTGATGGTACGCCACTTGATTTATTTTCCCAAAAAGAATTGACGCTAAAGCTCGGTTTAGAATTACCTGAAGCTGTTTGTATCAGTCAGGAATTAGGTCTTGATATTTGTCTTACACCTATGGAAATTTACGCTCATTTACACAAACGAGGTTGATTATAATGTATAAATTAACTGCTTTAACAAAATTAATTTTAGCTATTATGATTTCAATAGCGTCTTTAATTACTAATGACTTATATATCTTAAGTATATTAGCCCTTATCGAAGTTTTTACTTGTTTTTATTTACCTAAGACAAAGTTACTTTGGAGCGCTCTTGGTATTTTAATTTTTTTCAGCTTTATTTTATTTCTAATTCAACTTGTTTGCGGTACTGATTTAAATACCTCCATTGCTTCTGCTCTCAAAATGTTCATCATGGCAGTATCTTTATTATTGCTCTTGCAAACCACTTCTGCTAGAGAGCTCACAGCTTCATTAGTAAAACAATTCCATTTACCTTATCAATACGCTTTTATGATTACTGCTATTTTGCGTTTTGTTCCTGATATATTAGAAGAAAGCTCTGCTGTTCGTGATGCCCAGAGCTGCCGAGGTTTTAAACCTTCATCAAATCCATTTCGTCGCATTTTTGACTATATGATGGTAATTAAACCCATGGTTTTTCGCTCTATTTCTCGCAGTGAAAATATGGCGCTCAGTCTTCAAATGAGAGGATTTTCTTCTCCTAAGCCAAGAGTATTTATCATTGATACTAAATTAAGAGCTATAGATTATATTTCTATGATTTTATTTCTTCTAATCTTATCTTTATTATTTTATTTCATCTAAAACTAATAAAAAAACTGCTAGCATATTATATCTAGCAGTTTTTTATTTATAACAATTTTATTTTTTTAAAATAACATCAACAAGACCTACTGCATATGGTGTTATCTCATATCTTTGGAACAATACATGTAAATCCATATTTTCATCTAAATAAAATTCTTGAGGAAATGCTGTTACATCTTTATGGAAATCAAATAGATGTTGACCTACCTGTGCTTTTATTTCTTTATTTAAATTATCTATTGTATAAATATTTTTTCCACTTTGCTTATCTATATTAATAACTTGAGAAAATTGTATTAAATTACCTTGTTCATCAAAGCTTAATCCATAAGCATACGTATTTGGATGAGCCGCACCTTTATACATAGTAGAACAATTTATTATCACACTAAAAACTTTATCGCTATTTGCTTTTATTTCATATCCGATAAAACCTGTAAGGTCTCTACCAATATCATTTTCTTGTTGAACATTTTGATTAAAGTCATTTATTATCTTAGTAATCTGTCTATTTATTCTAGATTTCACTAAAATATTATCTGCATTTACTACTGGATATTTCCCCTCTACAAACTCACTGTCCAATGTCTTTTCTTGCACTTCATAATAGCTTGATTGCGCAAATGTAACCGACATTGATAAAAGCATTACCATAAATAAACTCATTAAAATTTTCCACGATTTTTGCATAAGAAACCCTCCCTTAAATGCACTTTTTTTCATTATATCTTAACAATATTAAAAAATTCTTAAAATTACTTGTTATTTACTAAAAATTATATTATTATTAAATTAATCCTTCCTAATTTTAGAAGATATAAGCAAGATAAAAGTCCTACGTTCGGCAATTTCGTAGGACTTTTTATTTTTATCTAATTAAATATTTCTAAATTTATTATTTGCCTTGAAAATTAGGTTGACGTTTTTGTTTAAAAGCCAAAATTCCTTCCTTACAATCTTCTGTTCCTAAACAAAAAGTCTGTACGAGAGCTTCTTCATCAAGAAAATCTTTTAAATTTGCATATGATTTATTTAACATTTTCTTCATATACATAATAGCCATAGGCGCACCTTGAGCTATTTTTTGTGCTATTTTTTCTGTTTCTATCTTCAAATCTTCTTTTGTATAGACATGCATTACCATTTTTAATTTTTCTGCTTCTTGAGCACTGATTACATCAGCTGTGAACATCAATTCTTTCGCTTTTTGCAATCCTACTGTTTCTTTTAATAAATACATACCGCCACAATCAGGAACTAAACCAACATTGACAAAACTTTGAATAAATTTGGCATCTTCACTACTACATACAATATCACAAGCTAACATTAAATTAACACCAGCGCCAGCGGTAACACCATTTATCATACCAATGACAGGTTTTGCACAATTTCTCAATTTTAGAGTCATCTCGCCTACACGTTCAATAAAAGCTTTTCTTTTTTTATCATCATTTAAGCTTTCTAAATAACCTAAATCACCACCAGCACAAAAAGCTCTACCTGCACCAGTTAAAATAATTACGCGAACATCTTCATCTTCTACAAAAATATCTAAGGCACGATGAAATTCTTCCACTAAATCTGCATTCATTGCATTTAAACTTTTAGGACGATTTAATGTAATTATCCCTAGATGCTCATTTTTTTCCATTAAAACACTTTGCATATTTGCCACCTCATATTTTTAATAATCTTAAAATATTTTCCATAGTTAATATCATATTTTCTTTGCTTTTCAAGGCTGATTTACTAAATTCCATAGGTTCTTTATTAATGCTAAATATAGCTGTTATACCTTTATTATACGCTTCTTGAATATTTTCACCAATAGCTCCTGTTACCACAATTACAGGAGTTTTATATTTTTGACTGCGATTTGCCACACCCATGACTACTTTTCCATGCAAAGATTGACTATCAAATTTACCTTCACCTGTAAATACAATATCTGCTTTTGAAACTAATTCATCAAAATTTATCGTATCTAAAACAACATCTATGCCTTTAGTTAATTTACTTTGCAAAAAAGCTATACTGCCTGCACCTAAACCACCAGCAGCTCCAGCTCCTTTGATATCTTTCACCTCAATATGTAAATCTCGTTTAATTATTTTTGCTAAATGAGCTAACCCTTCATCTAATAATTTAACCATATCTTCATCTGCACCTTTTTGCGGAGCAAAAACTGCTGACGCACCTAATCTGCCACATAAAGGATTATCCACATCACACATAGATATAAATTCTATATCTTTTATCTTTGGATATATATTATTCATGTCAATTTTATAAATTTTAGACAATGTCCCACCTGTTGGTATAAATTCTTGGTCTTGTTCATCTTTAAATTTCACGCCTAAAGCAGCAGCCATACCACAACCGCCATCATTTGTCGCACTTCCACCAAGACCTAAAATTATTTTTTTAGCCCCACTATTTATAGCATCTACGATTAATTCACCCACACCGAATGTAGTTGTTTTATCTGGCTCTAAGCGATTTTTCACCAATGGTAATCCAGCACAAGCAGCCATCTCTATGACAGCTATATTATCTTTTAACATAGCATAATGAGCTAATATTTTCTGTTCATTAAAAGCATCACTTACCCAAACACTTTTCTTTTCCCCACCAAGAGCATATAAAAATGCATCTACTGTTCCTTCACCACCGTCAGCTACAGGCACACTGATGATATTTGCATCTTTATATAAATTTTTTATTGATGACTTCATGATATTGCAGACTTCTATAGCTGATAAAGTTCCCTTAAAAGAGTCAGGCACTAAAATAAAATTTTGCATAAAACATTTCACACCTTTGTTATATTTACTATTTTCTTCATATTTTATATTATATAGTTAAAATTTTTATTTCATCTTATTTATACTGGAGGTAGCTTTATGGCTGTAAAAATCACAGGATATTATAAATTACCTAATGAAATCGAACCTCAATTAATAGAGTTTGACAAAGTATTCAATATTTCCTTTATGCGTAAATATACTAACTATAAAACTTTTGCCAAATTTTTAACAGGTGGTAGATTTAACATCACTTGCCAAAAAGATTTTGAAGAATTACCAGAAGATTTAATGGATAAACATGTAGCTAAGAATACTCAATTCAAAACATGGCAAGAAATGTTAGATTTTGCTACAGATAAATATATAATCAGTAAACAAAAATAAATAAGAAAAGCACAGCTTATAATAAGCTGTGCTTTTCTTATTTATTTAGAATAGGAATGGGGAAAACTTTGTTTTAAGCTTTAATAGCTTTATAATTTTCAATTACAAGCTGATAAAGTTTTTGATCTGCTGTAAGTTCAGAATATTTTTCTACTGCTTTTTCAATACCATTGTCAGCAATATAAGCCTGAATTTCTACAGCTTGTTCATCTTCTTTGTAATCAAAAGTATATCCTGTAGCAATAGCTTTTGCTAAGTGAGTATTATCAAGACCATAAGATTCAGCCAATAAAGCTGGTCCTACTAAACGGTCTTTAAGATTTAATTTACGGATAGGAGAACGACCTACACGTACTACTTCATCATGTAATGCTTCTAAGGAAATACGTTTTAAGATTTTTTCGATATAAGCTTCTAATTCTTCAAATTTAAATGGATATTTTTTAGTCATTGCCATAGCTGATTCTTTCATTACAGCTACTACATCAGCTTTAATTTCTGGAACTTCTAAAGCATCATGAATTGTTTCACAATTATTATGATAACCAAAATATGCAGTTGCAGCATGACCGCAGTTAAATACATAGAGTTTACGTTCAAGATACATGCCAAGATTTTCTACATATTCTGCACCTTTAATTGGTTGAGCTTCTGGATTTACCATTTTGTCTTTTTCAATAACAAGTTCAAAAGCTGCTTGAATTTGAGGTACTCTTACGCCATTTATAACTGTGCTAAGTGCAATTCTATCTACAGCTACATTTGGGAAAGCGCCTACTTTATCAAGTTCTTCTTCTGTTACTGGTGCTTTAGTATTTTCTACTAAAGCTTTTTTCAACATATCTGTAGCATAAAAAGCATTTTCACAAGCCATAACGTCTACTTTACCTATGCCACGATTTAAACGTTCTTTTAATCCTTTAGCAAGTGTAGGAGCTATTTTATCTAAATTATCAACACAAACAGATGTTGTAATTAAATCAGCTTCACAAATTGCTTCCACAATATCTGCTTCATTAGTAATTGGAGAAAAAGCTTTTACATTTTTAATTACTTTCTTTTCATTATTATCAATGATATACATTTCATAAGAATTTGTTTCATTGATATAATCAACAGTTGCTTTTACTACATCAACAAAAGTTGTAGAAAAACCAGATTCATATAATAATTCTCCAATAAAACCTCTACCGATATTACCAGCACCAAAATGCACTGCTTTCATTTAAAATACCCCCTATTATCTAGAACTTAATCATTAGATTTTGTAAATAAGTTATATAAAGCTTCTTTATCTTTTGTAACGAATAATTCTTCTAATTGTTCATCAGTATATTCGTCAAGAGCAATAGCAATATTAGCTAAGATAGCAAGATGTTCGTCGCCTTTACCTGCGATACCAACAACTAATTTTGCTTTACCTGTGCCAAATTCTACACCATTAGGGAATTGTAATACTACAATACCTGATTTTTTAACTGTGTCTTTTACTGCATTTTCACCATGTGGAATAGCAATGCCACGTCCCATGTATGTGCTTACATCTTGTTCACGTGCAAGCATACCATTAATATATTCTTTGCCAACATAGCCAGATTTATACAATAATTCACCAGCCATTTTTATAGCTTCTTCTTTAGTAACTGTATCTAAGCACATTTTAATATTTTCACGTTTTAATACAGTTTCATCTTCAACAGCATTTTCTTTGCTATCTGTAACTTCTTCTACTTTAGCTTCTACATTTTGTAATTTAGCTAAAATAATATCATAAACATCATTTTTAATGAAATCTTGTACAAATAAATGTTCAGCTTGTGGAGAATCTGCGATTGCACGGTCTGCTAATTTTTCATGAGATACTACAATCTGAGCATCAGATGGAATATTACCGATAGCACAGTTTGTTACAGAAATATATCCATAACCTGCTTTTTTCAATTTATTGCGAAGTGCGCTTGCACCCATAGCAGAAGAACCCATACCTGCATCGCAAGCATAAATAATTTTCTTAAGTTCGCTACCTTTTACTACTACATCACTTTCAACACGTTTGCTACCACGGTTTTTCATATCTTGCATATTTTGTTGAGCTTCTTCTAAGGAAGAACCGTCATCTTTAGAAGCTTTGATGAAGATAGAAGCGATTACGAAAGATACTGCTGTAGCTACTACTACTGCTGCGATATTTGCGAAATATGCTCCTTTTGGAGTCATTGCTAAGATTGCAAAAATACTACCTGGAGAAGCTGGAGCGATAAGACCACCATTTAAAACGCTTAATGTGAATACGCCAGCCATACCTGCTGGAATAACTGCTAATAAGAGGATTGGTTTCATGAGAATGTATGGGAAATAAATTTCATGAATACCACCCAAGAAGTGGATAATCACTGCACCTGGAGCAGAGCTTTTTGCCATGCCTTTACCTACTAAACAGAAAGCAAGTAATACACCAAGACCAGGGCCTGGGTTAGATTCAATCATAAAGAAGATGGATTTTCCAAGTTCTTGAGATTCCTGAATACCAATTGGGCTGAATACACCATGGTTGATAGCATTATTCAAGAATAATACTTTTGCAGGTTCAACCAAAATAGATACGAGTGGAATAAGACCTAAGTTTACAATAAATTCAACGCCACCGCGTAAAATATCATTTAAGGAACTTACTACTGGACCTACGATAGCATAAGCAAGAATTGCTAAAATACCACCTAAAATACCAGCAGAGAAGTTATTGATGAGCATTTCAAATCCTGTTGGGATTTTATCTTGGAAAGCTTCATCAAATTTTTTAATACACCAACCACCAAATGGACCAACAATCATTGCTCCTAAGAACATTGGAATGTCAGAACCAGCGATGATACCAGCTGTTGCGATAGCACCTAAAACACCGCCACGATGTTGATAAATAGCACTACCACCACTATAACCAATCAATAGTGGGATTAACCATTTTGACATAGGGCCACCTGCAGCTGCTAAATATTCATTTGGTATCCAACCAGTTGGAATAAATAATGCTGTGAGTAAACCCCAAGCGATAAATGCACCGATATTTGGCATTACCATTCCGCTTAAAAATCTACCAAATTTTTGCATCTTTTCTTGAGCAACATTTCCTGCTTTTGCTTCAGACATTTTTAACCCTCCATTACCTTTTTATATTTTTTCTTAAAATAATTTGTATATATTTTTTCTAGTTCCAAATAAATTTCTGCCTTAGAACCTTGATGTAAAATATCTAATAAGTTCGTATTTTCTATAATGCTCTCGGATAAAACTCCCATCGTTTCTAAAGCTTTTTCATCAGCTTTATCTGGAACTAATAAAATCAACACTGTAGATATTTCTTTTTCATTTACTTTTAAAGATTTTTCTAACTGAATAATCCCTACTGTCAAATTTTGTATAACTTTAGATTTTGTATGTAATAACATTAAATCTTTAATAATAGTGCTACCTTTTTCTTCTCTTGATTTCAAGTCAGCTTCCAAAATTTGACTTATATTTTCTTTTAATAAATAAATACTAACAAAACTACATAACTCTTCTTTAGAATTAACATTTACCATATCTTGATAAAAGAAATTCTTCAAAATAGATTTAATATAAAAACCAAATAGATTAAGTTCGCTCAATTTCTCAACTAAACTCTTATTATCTTTATGATACTCTCCACTATTTTCATCAGGTAATAATTGCATTTGATGAATGATATTATCTATATCCTTATCATCTAACATGAAATTTACAATCACTACTGGTATTGTCGCTTCATTTATTTCCACAGTGGAAATTATAAAATCTATGCCTTCATTTTGATAAAATTCATAGTTTATATTGATTGCAGAAACAATAGCTACAATATTTAAATTGGTGAATTTTTGTTTTAGTTGACTTGCTAATAATTTTGATGTGCCAATTCCTGTAGGACAAGCTACCAAAACATTATATTTTCTCGCTTTTTGCAAACTTGCATCTTCTAAAGTGGAACCTAAATGCATTGCTAAATAAGCAATTTCCGCTTCTGGTAAATTAACCCCTAATTTTTCCTCTAAAGGTTTAGCTGCTTTTTTAGCTAATTTCATCCATTGAGGATATTTCTCTTTCATCTCATTTAGTAGTGGATTACGTATCTCCAAATTTAATTTTATTCTCGTTGCCGCTGGCCCTAAGTGTTTTACAAGACCTATTAATAATTTACTTTTCTTAGCTATAAAAATACCACTTTCTTCTTGAGCTATAGCTATTATTTTTTTTGCAATTTTTATCAAAGCAAAATTATCATAATTATTAATAGTGCCTTCTTGATAATTGTTTCTAGCTCCTAAAAGATGCATAGTGATAAAACCACTTTCTTCTTCTGGAACTACGATATCAAAGACTTTCGCAATCTCTTCACTTATCTTAAATGCTAAATCAAATTCTTTTTTCTTTTTCAATTCTGTTAAAAACTTAGTATCAATTTTTATAATTTCACCTTTTAATAAACGCTGTATCGCTAATGTAAGATGAACTACCAAGCCTGAAAAAGCATTTATCGATAAATTATAATTCTCTCTTTCCACTACTGTAGTTATTGCTTTTTCTACTTTTTGAATGATATCTTTATCGACTAAGTCCAATAAAAACTTATCCGTGCCACTTTTTAATTTAATATTTTTTTCTTGTTTATTTAAGACATTTAGAATGTTTTTCTCATGGAGATTTTTATAAATATGACTTATAATCGCTTTCCTGATGTCTTTCTCTAATCCCTCTAAATAAATCCCTAAACCAGGTTTGCGAACTAAATTCATATTCATCTTTTTTATCCATGTTTCTAATTTGTCTAAATCATTGCTTATAGTGGCTTCTGTTACATTCAATAATTTTGCCAAAGTCAATAACTTTATAGGTTCTTGTGATTTTAACAAATGACTTAATACTATATTTTGTCTTTCCACTGGCGAATATTCATGCAAACCATTAGATTGGATTTGTTCTAGCATTTTTTGCCTTTGCTCTTCAGTCCCTATGATTTGCATACCCTTGCTAGTTTTTCTTTCTAAAATTAAATCATTTTCATTTAAAATCTTTTCAACATTAACTAATTGTCTAGTTACTGTCTTTATACTTACTTGTAGTAAATCAGCTATTTCACTAGCTGTTACATAAGTATTTCTTTTTATAAGTTCATTAATTATAAATTTCGAACGTTCGTTTATTTTCATACAATTAATTCCTTATAGTTTAATATTAAATAACCGGTTTATTTCTACAATTAAATTATAATAGAGAATTGTTCGTAAATTCAATCTAAAGTTATATTATTAAGTCTTTAATCCTTTAGGACAAAATTAAATAATGTCTAAAATAGAAAAACTACATTCAATAAATTCATAAAAATGAATATTAAATGTAGCTTTTTATAACCTATAATATATTTTATAAATCTTTTAAACTGCGAATGCCATTTTTTACATAATCAACTGGTCTGCTCCAATCAACATGTACATCAGTTACTTCCCATAAACGAGTAAGTGCTAATTGAAGTGTTTCCACATCATCTAATGGATTAATAGTTATTGTAGTAAAATCATGTAATGTTTCATGTGGTACTTGTAAAGTTAATGGTGTATTTAAAAACTCTTCTACTTTTTGTTTAGCTACTTCATTTGCCAAAACAATATTTGCAGATTTAGTATCAGCTGTATACTCAATATATCCTAAATCACTATGACAAGAAATAGCTACACTATAATTATTTTCCATAAAAAATCCCTTCTTTTATCAATAACGTTATACTTATTTTAACTGAGCCTAATAATCTGCGCAAGTAAAAATGCAATTTGCAATTCTAACCTGTTCACTCTTGCACAGATTTCATCTTTATGCTATTATATTATCAGTTAATAACGGAGTATGCCTGCAATGTGCGTAGGTCTTTTTATATTGTCTAACCTTACTCTTTCTAAACGGGAATCTGGCTGTGATATTTGTGCTGCTGAATCGTCTCGAACGAATAGCAAAACTCTTATCCAAGATACCCACCTGCACCAAGCAGGTCTAGGCGAATAAAAGATAACGGCATTATGGGCATATAAAAAAGCATTGTTTTACAAAAAGTGAAACAATGCTTTTTTGTTTGTCAAAAATCCATTTAAGATTGCAAAATTCTAGCCTTTAGTAAAAACTATGTAAAATATAAAATCTTCTCTTGTAGTAGCTATCAAAAAATTTTATACTGATTACATATTAATATAATATCCATTATTTTTTATAAAATATAACTTACATTTAATCTATATTTATGAGGTGTTCTTATGCAAAAAATTTACTGTGTTGAAGATGACGAAAGCGTTCGCGAACTTGTCATCTATGCATTACAATCTTCTGGATTTGAAGCTCAAGGCTTTGTCAATGCTGAAGAATTTTTTCCTGTACTAAAAAATAATGTGCCTGATTTAATTCTTTTAGACATTATGCTTCCTGGCATTGATGGCATTGAAATTCTCAAAGAAGTTCGTAAAAATCCTAAAACACAACATACTCCTATCATCATGCTCACAGCTCGTGGTAGTGAATATGATAAAATAACTGGTCTTGATAATGGTGCTGATGATTATGTAACTAAACCATTCGGTGTAATGGAATTAATCGCACGCATAAAAGCAGTTTTACGTCGCAGTGCAAAAATCAATGTAGCACAAGATAAAGCTACTAATGATTTATCTGCTAGTAATGGTCTTCTTGTATTAAATCATGATTTCCATAAAGTCTATGTAAATAATGAAGAAGTCATTTTGACATTAAAAGAATTTGAACTTTTATATTATCTATTAAAAAATAAAAATATCGTTATTTCCCGCGATAAAATTATGGATGAAGTATGGGATTATAATTATGCATCTGAAACTCGTACTGTCGATGTGCATATAAAAACGCTTCGCCATAAATTAGGAGTAGCCAGCAAATTAATCGAAACTATCCGTGGAGTCGGTTATAAAATCATTGATTAATATGAGTATGAAGCAAAAAATCTTCAATTATATGTGCTTTTTAGTATCTATAGCTGTTATTTGTACTTTTATTTTGACTTTGACCTTATGTTATCCATTATTTTTTGAACATACAAAACAAGAAGTTAAAGATGAGGCTACTTATTTAACTTATGTTTTTAATCATCATTTAACAGACCCTAAAGAATTACTAAAAGATGCACAGACACAAACACGCATTACCTGGATTGACCCTGAAGGCAATGTTATCTTTGATAATAGTGCTGAACCAGATAAAATGGAAAATCATCTTTTGCGTCAAGAAGTACAAATTGCCCAAAAAGTAGGAACAGGTGAATCTTATCGCATCTCAACTACGCTTGGAACTAATACGTATTATTACGCTGTGAGATTAGATGATAATTCTGTTTTACGTCTTTCTCGCAATAATGTCAGTGCATACGATATGGTTCAAGAAGCTTTGCCGATATTGTTAGCTATGATGTTATTAATCTATTTAACTTCTCTATTGGCTGCTCGCCGTATGGCTAGAAATATCATTGCACCTATAAATTCTATCAATCTTGAGCATCCTATTATGAATGACTTGTATGAAGAATTAAATCCTATGTTAATTCGTTTAGAAAATCAAAATGAGCAAATTCACCAACAAATGAAGACTTTAAAAAATCAACAGCGTGAATTTACCATGATTATCAACAATATAGAAGAAGGTTTAATCTTAATCAATCATTCTTATAAAATATTAGCTATAAACCATAGTGTATTAAATATCTTAAACGCCGAAAAAATAGACTATATTGATAAAAATCTCTTTACGCTTATCAATAATGAAACATTATATCAAGCTGCTCAAAATGTAATGCGTGGAGAACGACAAGAGTTTTATTTACCTCTTGATAAAAAAACTTATCAAATCATTGCCAGCCCTGTAACTAAGCATAATACAGTAAAAGGTGCTTTAATTCTCTTTGTAGATATCACGGAAAAACGCATGGCAGAAAAAATGCGCCAAGAATTTTCCGCTAATGTATCTCATGAATTAAAAACACCACTCACTTCTATTTCTGGATTTGCTGAACTTTTACAAAATAATATGGTTCGACCAAATGACATTCCTTTATTTGCTGGCAAAATCTATAAAGAGGCTCAACGTCTAATCAATTTAATTCAAGATATAATCAAACTTTCTCAACTTGATGAAAAAAATAGTACCTTTATGAAAGAACCGCTAAATCTTTCTGCTATCTGTAAACAAATTATTTTACGTCTAAATGATAAAGCATTGACAAAACAGGTGAAACTCATTTTTAAAGAAGTTCCTACCAGTGAAATTATCGGTGTTCGTCAATTAATCGAAGAATTAATTTATAACCTCATCGAAAATGCTATAAAATACAATAAAGCCAATGGTTCTGTCTTTATTTCTTTATTAAATGAAGACAAAAATCATCTTATCTTAGAAGTAAAAGATACAGGAATAGGTATAGCATCAGACGATTTACCACATGTATTTGAAAGATTTTATCGTGCTGATAAATCCCGTTCTCAAATCAATGTAGAAGGTACAGGCTTAGGTCTTGCTATCGTTAAACATATTGCTGAATTCCATCATGCTAATTTAACAATTCAAAGTAAACCTAATGAAGGAACTTGTATTAGAATTCACTTTTCTTTAAAATCAGATTAAAAAATTTTTTAAACCCCTATTTTAGGGGTTTTCTTATTGTTTAAGCTAAAATTTTTGGTATAATAAGTAGAGTAACAAATTTTATAATATATATAATGAGGGTGCATGCTTATGCGATTAATAAAAAATATTATTTGTCTTACTGTATTAATGGTTTTCACATTATTCCATACTCAAATTAGTTTTGCGGCTGATTCTGAATGGTATTGGATTAGCTCAGATGATAAATATAGTAAATATTTTTCTATGACAAGAATTACTACTGTTTCTAGTCAAAATAACATTCCTACTTGTATTGCAGACTGGATAAAAACAGGTTACGCTCCAGGTGGAGCAGCTGAAACTATAGCTAATATGAAACTTCCTATCAATGACCCTAATCAATTAGTCTATAGCTTAGCTCGCGTTCAAATCAATCCTCAAGAAAGAACCTTACGCTATATGGAAGAAATCTTCTATGATAAAGATGGCAAGGCTCTTTATACACTTAAATATGATAATCCTGTAAATAAAGATATCAACTCTCAATCTTTTGATGAAAAATTCTATGCTATGATTGTAGACCGTGTATTTAATAAAGGTGAAGGCGGTCGTCTTATTTCTAATGCTCGTTGGCTTGGCTTATGGAGCAATGAATCTGGAGAAAGCAGTGCTGATACAGCAACACTTCGTCAAATAGATAACAATATCATTGTTTGGATTTGGCAAGAAAACAAAGACTCTGCTGGTAATGTTTCCTCTATCCAATTCATGAAAAAAGAATATAATGTACAAAATTTAACAGCTAGAACATTAAAATATAATTTCTGGTCCCCTGATACAAATTGGATTGATAAAACACCTAATCTCGACAAAAATATGCATTCTATCATTCCTGAAAGCACAGAAGATGTAGAATTCAAGAAAATAAGATATTATGCTAATAAATATCCTGAATGGGCAACACGTTATCAAATCAATAAAACAGCTACTGTTCCAACAAACACAACAGCAACTACTACAACTCCAACACCTACTACACCTGTAAACTCTACTACAACATCACCAGCTGCTAGTGGTGTTACAAATCCTATTGGCTCTGTAGGTCCTATTGGAGCTCCTATAAATTAAAATTTGCGACTTAGTTTTAGTTATGCTAAAATTTAGCTTATTAAATTCATCTAACTAATTTAGATTGAAATTGCGGCTGTAGCTCAGACGGATAGAGCATTCGCCTCCTAAGCGAAGGGTCGCGTGTTCGACTCACGCCAGTCGCACCATTAATTTAATAATTAAACAATAAAAGGATATCAAATGATATCCTTTTTTTTATTTTCATTTTTAAAATCTTGTTTTTTCTCGAAGAATAAACTATAATATAAGAAAATTAAAAATCCACTAGGGGTGCTTGTAAAAGCTGAGAGGAAATATTCCGACCCTTAGAACCTGATTTGGTTAAGACCAACGTAGGGAAGTGGCAAATAAATGATTATCAAGGCAGATTTGCAACTTTCTTTGCATATCTGCTTATTTTTTTGCCATTTATCACTTATATTATGGAGGCAAAATTATGACAATGACACAAATGCAATCAGCTAGAGCTGGTAAAATCACTGATGAAATGAAAATCGTAGCTCAAGAAGAAAAAATGAATATTGAAACTCTTCGTGAACGCGTTGCCAATGGTACTATCGCTATTTGTGCTAATATCAATCATCAAAATTTACACCCTTATGGTGTAGGCAAAGGACTTTGTACTAAAGTAAATGCTAATATCGGCACATCTAGTGCTTTTCCTGACCCAGCTCCTGAAATCAAAAAATTAAATGTCGCTATCACATCTGGTGCTCATTCTGTAATGGATTTAAGCACAGGAAATAATATTGATGCTTCTCGTCAAGCTATTTTAAAACATTCCACTGTAATGGTAGGAACTGTGCCAATTTATCAGGCAACAGTTGATGCCATCAAAGCTCATGGTGCTGTCGTGAAAATGACGGAAGAAGATTTACTTCATGCCATTGAAAAACAAGCTAAAGATGGCGCCGATTTCATGACTATTCACTGTGGTGTAACTATGGATGTAATCAATCGCATGAAAGCAGAAGGTCGTTATATGGACGTAGTTAGTCGCGGTGGTTCATTCATCACTGGCTGGATGCTCTACAATGAAAAAAATAATCCACTTTATGAACGCTATGATGATATCTTAGATATCTGTGCAAAATATGATGTTACTATGAGTCTTGGCGATGGTCTTCGTCCTGGCTGTCTTGCTGATGCTACTGACCACGCTCAAATTCAAGAACTTTTAAATTTAGGTGGACTTGTAAAACGCGCTTGGGATAGAGGTGTACAAGTCATGGTCGAAGGTCCAGGTCATGTACCATTTGACCAAATAGCTACAAATATGAAATTGCAAAAAAGCATTTGTCATAATGCTCCATTTTATGTTCTTGGCCCACTTGTTACTGATATAGCTCCTGGATATGACCATATCACTGCTGCAATCGGTGGTACTATGGCAGCATCTTGTGGTGCAGATTTTCTTTGCTATGTAACTCCAGCCGAACATCTTGCTTTACCAAATGTTCAAGATGTAAAAGATGGTGTTATTGTAACTAGAATTGCCGCTCATGCTGCTGATATCGTAAAAAATGTACCAGGTGCAAAAGATTGGGATTTAAATATGGCTAAAGCTCGTAAAAAACTTGATTGGGAAGAACAAATGAATTTAGCTATTGACCCACAAACAGCTCGTCAAAGACGCGCTTCACGCAATCCAGAAGGCACAACTGCTTGCTCTATGTGTGGCGATTATTGTGCTGTTGAAATCGTCAATAAATATCTCGGTGCTACAATCGAACATTGTTAATTTAAAAATGCAGGATAATCCCTGCATTTTTTCATTCATTATGATAAAATTTTTATAGATATTCTTATATCTCATAAAATTATTGATGAAAGAAGGTATTGTTATGAGTAATCATATTGAAGCCAAAATTGGAGAAGTTGCTGATGTCGTTTTACTTCCTGGCGACCCATTACGCGCAAAATACATCGCTGAAAAATTTCTAGAAAATCCTGTCTGCTACAATCATATTCGCAATATGTTTGGCTATACTGGAACTTATAAAGGCCATAAAGTTTCTATCCAAGGAACTGGTATGGGTATTCCTTCTATTTCTATCTATGCACATGAATTAATCTGCGATTACCATGCTAAAAAATTAATTCGCGTTGGCACTTGTGGTGGTTTAAAAGATGATGTTCATGTTCGTGATGTCGTTATCGCTCAAGGAACAACTACTGATAGTGGCATTATTGTTCGCACTTTTGGTGATGGACTTCATTATGCTCCACTTGCTGATTTTGAATTATTAGGCAAAGCATATCATCACGCTAAAAAATTAAACATTCCTGTAAAAATTGGTAATGTATATTGCCAAGACCGTTTCTATGATGAAGAAGTTGATTTACAAAAATTAATCCAATATGGTTGTCTTGCTGTAGAAATGGAAACTTCTGCTCTTTATATGCTTGCTGCTCGTTATAATGTACAAGCACTTGGCGTATTTACTGTAAGTAATCACTTATTTACAGGTGAAGAAACTACAGCTAAAGAACGTGAACAATCATTTGATGATATGATTAAAATAGCGCTTGAAACTGCTATTGATAATAAAGAAATTTAAATAAAAAAGCCCTATAAATCTTTTATGCTCTAGCATATAATTTATAGGGCTCTTTTTATTGATTAATTATTAATTTGTATGTTTTCCTTAGAATTTACTAATTCTTTACCACAATGAATAGTCACCGAAACTGCTAATATCATTAATGCAAGCGCGATAATTAACTGTAATCCATCTACAGCAAAAACAAATTGTCCCATAGATAATTTTACAACAATTGAATACACAGCTTCTACTAAAGCTGTCAAAGTAACGCAGAACATAACTACCATTGGAATATAAAGCATAAAGCCTTTTCTTCCAGTTGTTTTTAAGAATATAGCCAAAGAGATAAGTACTAATGCAGATAATAACTGATTAGCAGCTCCAAATAATGGCCAAATATTCATATAACCACCAAGGCATAATAAATAACCAATAAATAAAGTTATAAGTGTAGCAAAATATTTATTTGTACATAATTTTTGTACAAAACTCATTTCTTGACCTTCATCTACACTGAATAATTCTTGGAAAGACATACGGCCAATACGAGCTACTGCATCTAATGAAGTAAGTGCTAAAGCTGATACACACATAGTCAAAATACAATTTGCTATATCATGTGGCATACCAAACATAGCGAAAAATCCAGCTACAGCTGTGGAGAAGATCTGGAAAGGTGTACCTTCTGGCAACTGACCATTAGTAGCAGCAGAGCAAACAATTACTAAAGAAACAACACCTAAAACAGACTCTACAAGCATAGAACCATAACCAACAAATAAAGTATCTTTTTCATTAGAAATAGTCTTAGAAGAAGTACCAGAAGATACTAAGCTATGGAAACCAGAAACGGCACCACAAGCAATAGTTATAAATAAAATTGGGAATAAATCTTTTCCATTTACATTAAAACCTACAAAAGCTGGCATATTAATTGTTGGGTTTACTGCTAATACACCGATAACGCCACCAGCAATCATTGCTAAAAGTAAAAATGTACTCAAATAATCGCGAGGCTGTTTTAAAATCCACATAGGCATTACAGAAGCTGCAAATATATAAGCAAATACTACATAGAGCCAAATCATTCTATCTAAATAAATTGGAAAAGCAATACCCACAGCAAGCATAGCAATTAATAAAATAATACCTAAAACAAGACGAACTTTTTCATTCGGTTTAAATTTCTTAATGAATAAACCAAATAAAATAGCTACAAAAATAAATAACATGGATATTGAAGCTGCGGCTGCGTTTGGTGTTATTAATGCACCATCTTTACTAAATCCATTAAAAGTATTCGCTACTATATCAGCAAAAGCAGCTATTACTAATAAAGTAAATAACCAACAGAATAACAAAAATAAACGTCTGCCTGTTTTACCAATATAATGCTCAATTAACATCCCCATGGATTTACCTTCATTTTTCACAGAAGCATATAATGCTGTAAAATCCTGTACTGCTCCAAAGAAAATACCACCTACGATAATCCATAAAAAAGCAGGAAGCCAGCCATACATAGCTGCAATAATTGGGCCAGTTACAGGGCCTGCACCTGTTATTGAAGAAAATTGATGAGAAAATACCGTAAATTTAGATGCTGGTGTAAAATCTTGACCGTCATTATATTTAAAAGCAGGTGTTTTTGCATTTTCATCAACACCCCAAGTATGTAATAACCAACGACCATAAATTCTATAGGCTAGAAAAAAAATTATAATAGCACAACCAACTAACATTATTCCATTCATCTAATCACCCTTTCTGGACAAATAAAATTTTTATCTCTCGATAATATATATATATGTCTATATTTTATATCGAAAAATAAATGATTTTAACTTATAAAATTTATTATTGACTTATAAATATATCATCATCTATTTATTATGTCAAATTTTATTGTAAATATGTAAATCTAAAAATCAATTCAACTATAAAAAATAATTATGATATGTGTTATTTTGTAAATTGACAAATTATACTTCCCATGCTACTATTAAGATATTCAGTCTTGTTTTGGAACACAATTAAAGTCACGTCTTAGTCCTCCTCTTAATAAGTGTGGAAGATTCTTATGTGTTTTTTAGTTTGACCTCTGCACTGATTATATTTTATATCCTAAGGAGGATTTTATAATGGGAACAGGTACAGTTAAATGGTTTAATTCTGGTAAAGGCTATGGCTTCATTACTAATGATGACGGATCTGGAGATTTATTCGTTCATTTCTCCGCTATCAATTCCGAAGGCTTCAAAACTTTAGAAGAAGGTCAAAAAGTTACTTTTGATACAGAAGCTGACAGCCGTGATGCTAGCAAACTTCGTGCAGTAAACGTTACTGTTGTAAAATAATAATAGGAAAAAGAGCAATCATATGATTGCTCTTTTTTATTTCCCAAATTAAATTCTAATTTTAAATAAAGCTATCTTAAATTTATTCTTTAAATCCATATGAATTCCTGTCTTGTGCGCTTCATTTGGATTACAAACTAAAATATCACCAAAATTGCTCAAAAAATTAATATTTGTGTACGGCATTTCTTCTAACATCAACATATCATCTATCTTATCACGATGATAAATTATACCTTCATAAATATTAACATCTATGCGTTCTTGTCCCTTTAATAAAATATATACATCTATATGTTTTTCATGTGCTTGCCAATATCTTTCCTGAGCAATTTGTGTTTCATATTCATCAATGCGAAAACAAATATCCTCTCTATCTGTTTGATATGTTCCTGCATTATAATTTATTAAATCATGTTCATTAAAATAATCTACACAAAATTTAATTCGTTCATCTATAGTGATTAAATCTATATTTTTTATATTGCTAAAAATCATATTATCACCTTTAAAATAAAAACGGTTGTAGCTAAATTAAGTTACAACCGTTTTTACATAAAACTAATTAAATATTAACCAATATCTGTTTTAGTTGCTTTAAGTCTTGCTTTAGCACGTTCGAGTGCAGCTCTAGCGCGAAGTGTATCAACATCACCCTTAACTTCTGGATTTTCTTTAAAGCTTTCTAAACGTTTTTGTGCACGTTCATAAGCTTTTCTTGCTCTATTGATATCAATTTCAATAGGAAGTTCTGCTGCACTTGCAAGTACAATAATTTTATCAGGTTGAACCTGAATAAAACCACCGCTAACTGCAATAAGATTTTCAGTACCATCAATCATAGCTCTCATTGCATGAGGAACAAGCCCTGCAAGAAGCGGAGCATGTTTTGGCATAATACCTAAATCCCCAGCAATAGAGCGCACGATTAACATATCAATATCAGCACTATAAACAACTTTATTTGGAGAAATAATTTCTAGCTTTATTTTAGCCATAAATTATCCCTCCTTCTTCATTTTATTTGCTGCCTCAACAACTTCGTCAATGCTACCAACCATATAGAAAGCACTTTCAGGTAAGTCATCATATTTACCTGCTAAAATTTCTTTAAAGCCACGAATAGTTTCTTTCAATGGTACATATTTACCTGGTGTACCTGTGAACTGTTCAGCAACGAAGAATGGCTGAGATAAGAATCTTTGAATTTTACGTGCTCTAGCTACAGTAAGTTTATCTTCATCAGATAATTCTTCCATACCTAAGATAGCGATAATATCTTGAAGTTCATTATATTTCTGTAAAATAGCCTGTACACCACGAGCTACTTCATAATGGTCTTCACCAATTACATGTGGGTCAAGAATACGAGAAGTAGAATCAAGTGGGTCTACTGCTGGATAAATACCAAGCTCTGCAATCTGACGAGACAATACTGTTGTTGCATCCAAGTGAGCAAATGTTGCTGCTGGAGCAGGGTCAGTTAAGTCATCGGCAGGAACATATACAGCCTGAACAGATGTGATAGAACCTTTTTTAGTAGAAGTAATACGTTCTTGAAGAGCACCTACGTCTGTACCAAGTGTTGGCTGATAACCAACGGCAGATGGCATACGACCTAAAAGTGCGGATACTTCAGAACCAGCCTGAATGAAACGGAAAATATTATCAATGAATAATAATACGTCCTGATTTTGAACATCACGGAAATATTCAGCCATTGTAAGACCAGTTAAAGCAACACGCATACGTGCTCCAGGTGGTTCGTTCATCTGACCATAAACTAAAGCAGTTTTATCGATAACGCCAGATTCTTTCATTTCAGACCAAAGGTCATTACCTTCACGAGTACGTTCACCAACACCAGAGAATACAGAATATCCACCATGTTGAGTTGCGATATTATGAATAAGTTCCATGATAAGAACTGTTTTACCTACACCAGCACCGCCGAACAAACCGATTTTACCACCACGGGAATATGGTGCGATAAGGTCAACGACTTTAATACCAGTTTCTAAAATCTGTGTAGATGTTTCTTGTTCATCAAATTTTGGAGCTGGACGATGAATAGGCCAAAATTCTTTGTTGCCTACAGGAGTATCATCATGGTCAACTGTTTTTCCAAGTACGTTAAATACACGACCAAGAGTTGCTTCCCCTACTGGAACTCTGATTGGAGCACCAGTATCTTCAGCTTCCATGCCACGAGTCAAACCGTCAGTAGAACTCATAGCGATACAACGAGTAACATTGTCACCCAAATGTTGCATAACTTCAACAACTAAATCGATATCAATGTCACCAGATTTACCTTTAATAGTTACAGCATTTAAAATTTCTGGCAAAGATTCTGCCGGAAACTCTATGTCAACAACAGGTCCAATAACCTGTACAATTTTACCTTTTGCCACTTAGGTGAAACCTCCTTACTTCAGAGCTTCTGCACCGCCCACGATTTCTGTAATTTCGCGAGTAATACCAGCCTGACGTACTTTATTATAATGCAAATCAAGTTTAGAGATGAGTTCTTCAGCATTATCTGTTGCATTGCTCATCGCATTCATACGTGAACTTAGTTCACTTGCTGCTGATTGTAATAATGATGCATATATTGTTGTAATAATATATTGCGGTAATAAATATCCAAGCACTGATTGTGCTGATGGTTCATAAATATATTCAGCAGTAGGTTTATTATCGGAGGACTCTGGTGCTGTAAATGGTAATAATTTAATTGTCTGAGGTATAGCAGAAATAGCTGACACAAATTTTGTATATACAAGATATACTTCTTTATAGTCACCTTTACTAAAATGCTCCATAATTTCAACAGCAATTTGACGAGCATTTTGATACTCTGGACGTTCTGTAAATCCCATATAAGAATTTAATACATCATATTTACGTGGAACGAAATATTCTTTACCACGACGACCTACAGTGATAATAGATGTATTTTTTGCATCTTTGATATGAGAAACTGTTTCTTTAAATACATTACTAGCATAAGCACCTGCAAGACCCTTATCGGAAGCTAAAACAACATATAAAGTTTTACCTTCTTCACGTACTTCTAGCAGAGGATGTGAAAAACTTCCTGCATTAGAGGCTACATCGGCAATAACCTCATACATTTTTTCAGCATAAGGTTGGTTGGATACAGCCGCTTCTTGGGCACGACGTAAACGAGCAGCAGCAACCATTTTCATTGCTTTAGTGATTTGCTGTGTACTTTTTACGCTTTTTATTCTGCGGCGTATGTCCTGTAAACTAGCCAATTAAATCACCTCACTGCTTATTTATTATATGAATATGTGGATTTAAATTCTTCAATAGCACTATTGATAGAAGCTTCTAAAGCATCATCTAATTTTTGTTTTTCAACGATTGTCTGTCCAATTTCTGGGTGATTTGAATTCATGAATTTCAAGAAATCACGTTGGAAGTTAACAACCTGATTAACAGGAATATCGCTTAAGAAACCACGTACAGCTGTATAAATAACAAGGATTTGTTCATCTACTTTTAAAGGTGAATACTGTGCTTGTTTTAATGTTTCAACCATACGTACACCACGGTCTAATTGTTCTTTTGTAGATTTATCAAGGTCAGAACCAAATTGAGCGAATGCTGCAAGTTCACGATACTGAGCAAGGTCAAGACGCATACGACCAGCAATTTGTTTCATAGCTTTTATCTGAGCACTACCACCTACACGAGATACGGAAAGACCTACGTCAATAGCTGGACGAATACCAGAATAGAAAGCTTCTGTCTGAAGCATAATCTGACCATCTGTAATAGAAATAACGTTTGTTGGAATATAACCAGATACGTCACCTGCTAAAGTTTCGATGATAGGTAAAGCTGTAATAGAACCTCCACCGAGTTCATCACTTAATTTAGCAGCGCGTTCTAAAAGACGAGAATGTAAGTAGAATACGTCCCCTGGATATGCTTCACGTCCTGGTGGTCTGCGAAGTAACAAGCTCATTGCACGATAAGCAGTAGCATGTTTAGAAAGGTCATCATATACACAAAGTACATGTTTGCCTTGATACATGAAATGTTCACCCATAGTAACACCAGAATATGGAGCCATATATTGAAGTGGTGCACTATCAGAAGCAGTAGCTGCTACTACAATTGTATAATCCATAGCACCATGATCTTCAAAAGTTTTTACAACACGAGCGATTGTAGAAGCTTTCTGACCAATAGCTACATAAATACAAATACAGTTTTGACCTTTCTGATTGAGAATTGTATCTACAGCAATAGCTGTTTTACCTGTACCACGGTCACCGATGATAAGTTCACGCTGACCACGACCAATTGGAACTAAGGCATCAATTGCTTTAATACCAGTTTGTAATGGTTCTTTTACTGATTTTCTATCAGCAATACCAGGAGCTGGATATTCAATTGGACGGCTCTGTGTTGTATGGATAGGGCCTTTGCCATCAATTGGACGACCAAGTGCGTCAACAACACGACCAATCATACTTTCCCCAACAGGTACTTGCATGATTTTACCAGTACGTTTTACGATATCTCCTTCTTTAATTTTTGTGTCGCCACCTAATAAAACGGCACCGACATTGTCCTGTTCAAGGTTTAGGACCATACCATATATATCATTACCAAAGTCGAGCAGTTCCCCTGACATCGCTTTGTCTAAGCCATGAATATGTGCAATACCATCACCGATTTCAATAACAGTACCTACATCATCAACATTTAAATCAACATTATAATTTTTAATTTGATCCTTGATAATGGCTGTTATTTCTTCTGGATTCATTTTCATAACGACTCTGTCACCCCACTTAAATAACTTAATTTGCCATTAACTGCTTTCCTAAAGATTTAATTTTGCTAGTTACACTACCATCAATTAATTTGTCGCCCATTTTTACAACAACACCACCAATGATGGATTTATCAATATGTGTTTTTAGCTGAATATGCTTGCCGGTAATAGCTTCTAATTTCGCAGTTAAAGCTTTTTGTTGTGGCTTTTTCATAGCAACTGCTGTAGTAACATGTGCTACTACAATATTACGAACTTCATTAGACAGAGCTTCATATTCACCGACTATCTCTTCAATTAATGCTATGCGACGTTTGTCAATCAATAATAACATAAAATTATGCACTGATTTTTCAATATCGCTACCAAAAACTTTATTTAGCAGTTCTTTTTTTGCTGATGGCTGAATTTGAGGATTACTCATAAAAGCTTTTAATTCTGGTTGAGTTTTAAAAAGCGTACTAATTTCTGCTAATTGCTCACCATATTCTACAAGCTTATTTTCTTCCTGAGCTAATTCAAACATTGCCACAGCGTATTTTTTTGCTAACTGTAAATTCAGCATGGCAATCCACCCATTTTATCTTTATCCAACTGGTCAATGAAATCACTAACCAATTTTTCATTTGTTTTATTATCCATATTAGCAGCGATAATTTTGCCAGCTGCTTGCATGGATAAAGCTACCATTTCACCACGTAACTGCATTGCTGCACGTTCACGTTCTCTAGCAATATCTTCTTTTGCGGCTTTTCTCATCTGCTCAATTTCACGTCTTGTTTCAGCAACGCTAGCATCACGTTCTTCTTGAGCACGTTTCATTGCTTTATCTACAATTTCCTGTGCTTTTATACGGGCATCAGCTAATTGCTTATTATATTCAGCGAGCAGTTCTTTAGCCTTTTGTTCATCTGCTTCTGCGGCATCAATGCTTCTTGCGATTTTTTCTTCGCGTTCTTTAAGCATTTTCATAACAGGCTTATATGCTACAAATTTTAAAATAAGTACCAAAATAAGGAAGTTAAGGATTTGAGCCACAATCGTCATATTGATATCAATCAATTTATTGCCCCCTTATGCGTTCCTAAACATCTAAAATTTAAATGTTTACCCAAATTATTTAATAAGTGGGTTAGCATAAAGCATGATCAATGCAATAACTGTTGCAATGATTGGCATAGCTTCGATTAAACCTACAGAGATAAGAGTGTTCATGAATAAAGTGTTTTTTGCTTCTGGCTGACGAGCAATACCTTCGATAAATTTAGAAGTAACAAGACCATCACCAATACCTGCACCGATAGAAGCAAGACCCATTGTAATACCTGCACCAATTAATGCTGCCATAACCATAATTGCGTTTTCCATAAAAATAAATCCTCCTTAAAGATAAATATAAATTAAATTAATTTTTCAAGATTACCTACAACTATAGATAATCTTATATCAATATCTGCTGACTAAAATATATCAACAAATATTAATGGTGATCATCGTCTTTCATAGCATTTGCTAAGTAAGACATAGATAACATAGTAAATATAAATGCCTGAACTGCACCGATAAATAAACTAAATGCAAGCCAAACAACACTAGGTACTGGCATCCATATTGGCACTAATAAAAGCAAGATAATAATTAAAATTTCCCCTGCTAGAATATTACCAAATAGACGGAAAGCAAGTGTAATAGGCTTTGCTATTTCTTCAATCAAATTGATAATTACAAATGGCGCTACTGGCTGGAAAAAATGTTTTATATAATTAAAACCTTTATAATACAAGCCAAGTACATGTAACATTACAATCACCAATAAAGCTAGACCTAAAGTTGTATTTAAGTCATTTGTTGGTGATGCAAGCGTTGGAATAAGTCCTATCCAGTTTGAAATCAATAAGAACAGAAATAGCGTGATTAAAAATGGTGCTACTAACTGACCACGAGAACCTAGTGTAACACCAATTTGCTCATTGAGCCAAACAATAACCATTTCAATTACATTTTGCCAACCTGAAGGAACAAGCTTTAGACTTCGTGTTGCTAAAAATGCAATCAGTATTACAATGGCCATTGCTAGCCAGGTCATTTCTAAGGTCTGAATATTGAATTGCATACCTGCGAAAGTGACCACTTCACGCACACCAATTTCATGCATTTTCCCCACTGCCGCTTATACAGTCCATAAGTAACAGTGTCCTCACCTCTCTTTACTATATATTTCATATTTTACCGAAAAATACAGATTATATTTTTCAGTTTCTATGTAGATAATATTTGCACTAGGCAAATATTATTCCATATTCTTATGATAAACAAAAATAATTAAATGTATCATATACAGTATAAAAGCTAAGAAAAAGCCTCCTACTACTGCATAAAATAATTCCACTGATTGCAATATAGCCGCTCTTAGTATGATAAAAATCATCAATAACCTCGTTATCAAACTAAGCCACATCTGACCTTTAGCTTTACCTACTGTTAAATGAGCAGCCTTCCACGTTCTATATACCATTACCCAAGCGCATATAACTGCTAATAAATAGCCTGTAAATACACCTGTTATCAAGTAAAGTTTATCATAATTTATAAACATACCAATAATAATAATAGTACAAATAGAAATCTGTATTAATAATTTTCTACCTTGAACAGATAAAAATTCTTTCATTAAATTTAATTTCTCCATGTTTATCCCAAAATCATGCATTTTGTATTCAATCAAGTATATCTTACCAAATCTCTAACAAAATAAAAAGCTTTTCCTGAAATATTCTCTAATTATTTTATTCATTATTACTATAAAATATTTTTATGATAATTTTCATTTATTTTGATATCCATTTACTCTTTATTATTGATAATAGTTCTTACTGGGAATGGTATTTCTATGTTTTCTTTTCTAAATTCTTTTGTAATCGCTTTTATAAATTCATGCTTAACAATATATTGATTTGTAAATTCACTAACATGCATTATCACATTAAAATTAATGCTAGAGTCAGCAAACAAATTAAATCTAACTACAGGCTTCGCTTTAACTTCTGGGTCTAATTTAGATAAAATTTCCTTTGCTGTTCTTATACAAACAGCTTCCACTTTATCTAAATCGCTATCATAGCTTACACCAATAGCTACACTTACTGTTATATCTTGAAGTGGCATACTGTAATTTGTGATAATCGCCTTAGATATACTTTGATTAGGTACAACTACTACATTGTTGCTAACAGATTGAAGTGTGGTAAAACGCCATGTAATATCAGATACTCGACCTTCTTCACCTGTACTTAATTTAATATAATCATTTAAACGAAGTTGCTTTGATAAAATTAAATGCAATCCAGCAAAAATATTAGCAAGCGTATCTTGAAGACCAAGGGCTACTGCCATACCGCCGACCCCTAAAGCTGTGAGAATTGGCGCTACTGATATTCCACAATATTGTAAAACAATAAGTGCACCCATAGAATACACTAAAATATTTATTAAATTATTTAATAATGAAGTCTTTGGCATATTTTGGTCGGAACGCATAGTATAAAAATCTATCATTCCAGATAAAGTTCTTGCAATAACTCTTGTCAAAGTAAAGATAATCACTGCAAATAATAAATATGATAATAATCTGCTGATAGTTTCTGGTATAGATAAACTATTTATCGTCCAATATAAGCCAACACCAGAACACCAAGAAATCGGTAATCCCTTTAAGGCATTGACAAAAATATATTGCCATGAATCTCTATTTACATTACTTTGTAAATAACGATTAATTAAACGACTGAGAAATGAACCTACGATTAAGGCACCTATTTGAATACAAATTGGTACAAATAAAATATCTAATAAATGTTCAAAAGACATCGTTGCCAATACTGCTGTCCTCCTTATTTGTTATATTAAGAAAAGTATACTATACTTTTCTTAAACTGTCAGGGAATTTTCCCATAAGTTTCTAAAATTTATTATAAAATCTATAATATTATAATGAAGGTGGTTTTAATATGGAAAAAATCGTAAAAACAGGAAATAGATTACGTTTTCGTCAAGCAACAGTTGAAGATATGGACTATATCATGGAAGTGGAATACATTCCTGAAAATGCAAAATATGTAATTCCTTATACTCGCGAAGTGCATATGCAAACTTTAGATACCCCTTCTGCTACTCATCTAATTATCGAAACTTTAGATACACATGAAAAAGTTGGTTTTCTCATGATAGCAGGTCTTGATAATCCATCTAAAGAAATCGAATGGACTCGCATTATTTTAAATGTAAAAGGTAAAGGCTATGGTCAAGAAACACTAGAAATGTTAAAATCTTGGGCATTTGATGATTTAAAATTCCATAGAGCATGGCTTGACTGTAAAGACCATAATACTCGCGCTTTACATGTATATGAAAAAGCTGGTCTTGTCCGTGAAGGTCTTATTCGTGAAACAATTTTAACTGATGGTGTTTATGAAAATTTAATCATTCTCGGAATTTTAGACAGAGAATATTTTGCTATGAAAAATAAATAAACCCTTGCCAAAATATTTATTTTTGTGTATTATATCCATTGTGTGTATATGGTATTATTGGTAAATGTATTGGCTAAAAGGGAGTAGCTTTTTAGAATAAGTCAACATACTGATGAACGACGAAATTCATCTGGCTTATTCGTTGATGTTTTACATCAATAGTGAGACTTTTGGTATAGATTAGTTACACTAAGTGTATCAGTCTATACTAGAAGTCTCTTTTTTTATTCCCTTTTATCAAATAAATTTAATTTATTTTAAGGAGAGATTTAATCTTATGTTTGCATTTTCAACAGCGTTTATCATGGTGGTTCTTGCTGAAATGGGTGACAAAACTCAATTATTAGCTATGGCTTTTGCCACAAAATATCCATGGAAGAAAGTCATGTTTGGTATTTTAGTTGCTACTATTTTAAATCACTTTGTAGCAATCGCTGCTGGTATTTATTTGCATTCTTTTATTCCTAAAGACATTGTTGAACTCGTTGCTTCTATTGCTTTTATTGTCTTTGGTCTTTGGATTTTAAAAGATGATGAACTTGGTAATGAAGCTGAAAAAAATCGTTTTAGCATCTTTTGGACTGTAGCTATCGCCTTTTTCCTTGCCGAAATGGGAGATAAAACTCAACTCGCTACAGTAGCATTATCTGCTCAAATCGGTGCTGATATGCTTTCTATCTTAGTAGGTACAACTCTTGGTATGCTCGTTGCTGATGGACTTGGCATTTTATTAGGTGCTACTCTTCATAAATATGTACCTGATAGAGTCATCAAAAAATTTGCTTCATTAATCTTTATTCTCTTTGGTGTTGTTGGCATTTTACATGCTATGAATATCATAAATTTATATTAACTTAAATATTTTTATCGGTTATAATATATATAAGGATTATCTTATAATTTAATAATAGAAAGGACTAATTTTTAATGGAACAATTTTCAACAATCTTTTTGAGTTTTATTGATACTTGGGGCTATGTTGCTGTAGCTGTACTAATGGGGCTTGAAAATGCTTGTATTCCAATTCCTAGTGAATTAATCTTGGGTTTTGCTGGATATCTCATCTTTGCTGGCAAAATGGAATTTTTCCACGCTACTGTTGCTGGTATGATTGGTGGTATGGTAGGTTCTATCATCACTTATTATATCGGTGCTAAAGGTGGCAGACCTTTTGTAGATAAATATGGTAAATATTTCTTCATGAAAAAATCTCATGTAGACACTGCTCAAGAATGGTTTGATAAATATGGTATTAAAGCTGTATTCTTCAGCAGATTACTCCCTGTAGTTCGTACATTTATCTCTTTACCTGCAGGTTTTGCCAAAGTAAATATGAAGAAATTCATCATCTATACTTTTATTGGTTCCCTTCCTTGGACTATGTTCATCTTATACATCGGTATGATACTTGGCGAAAACTGGAAAACTATGCTTGCTGTAGGTCATGAAGCAAGTTTAGTTGTAAGTGCTATTCTTGTTCTCACTTGTGCTTTCTACTATATTCGCTGGAAACGCAAAAAAAAGGCCGTTAAACAATAAATATGGACACTACTCAATTATTAGATTTACTTCACAATTATAAACAAGGAAATATCTCTGACGAAACTATGCTTCAATCACTTCAAGATAATCAAGGTTTTGAAGACATTGGTTTTGCCAAGATTGACCATGACCGAGCAAAAAGACAAGGATTTCCTGAAGTAATTTATTGTGCAGGTAAAACTAATGAGCAAATAGCTGATATTTTCGCTCACCTCTATCAAAAAAGTGAGCAAAATATAATTGCCTCTCGTGCTACTTTAGAAAATTATCAAGCTGTACTAGCAAAAGTAAAAGATGCAAAATATGACGAATTTGCACGTATTATCTATGTTGATAGAGATACTATGCCTATTGATGATAAACGTTTTATTCTCGTCATGACAGCTGGTACAAGTGACATACCTGTCGCTAAAGAAGCAGGTCTTACTGCTCAACTGATGGGAAATAAAGTACAATATTGCTTTGATGTAGGCGTTGCAGGTATTCATCGTCTACTCAGTAAAAAAGATTTGATTGATAAGGCTAATATCATCATCGTTGCTGCTGGTATGGAAGGAGCTTTGGCTAGTGTTGTTGGTGGTCTTGCCAATAAGCCAGTAATTGCTGTGCCTACAAGCGTAGGTTATGGTGCTTCCTTTCATGGGTTAACAGCATTGCTTTCTATGTTAAATAGTTGCGCTGCTGGCGTTGCCGTAATGAATATTGACAACGGTTTTGGCGCTGGTCGATTAGCTAGTATGATTAATCATATGCGTTAAATCATTAATATTAAAAATAAGAAGCATAAAAGTTTAGATGAACTGCACCCCAAAAGTTGTTTTGTATCCAACTTTTGGGGTGCAGTTCATTTTATTTAAGCTAAAATCTGCTTTCTTGCCTAAATAAAAATTCTAATTTAATATATAATTAAATTTACAACAAATGACAGGTGAAAAAATGAACGATTATATTATAGAAAAATTACTTATACTATCTTGTAATATAGATGATTTCAATCCTCAAAATTATGAATATATCTCGCAAAAACTCTTTGAACATAAAGCTCTTGATGTTTGGCTGACTCCTATTTATATGAAAAAATCCCGCTCAGCTAATACTTTATCTGTTCTAATCCGTCCTGAAGATAAAGAAAATTGCCTTGATATTATATTCAGTGAAACGACAACGCTTGGCATACGTGAAAAAATAATTACTCGCTACAGTCTAGATAGAGAATTTAAATTCATCACCACGCCATATGGTCAAGTAAAATGTAAAATAGCTAAAAAAGGCGATAAAGTCTTAAATATATCCGCTGAATATGAAGATTGTAAACAATTAGCCCAAAAACACAATGTACCATTAAAAACAATTCAACAAACAGCATTATTTCTAGCAAACGAGGAACTAAAACATGAATAAACAACAACAATTAATCGAACTACTAAAATCTTACCAATCTGTAGCTGTAGCTTTTTCTGGAGGTGTAGATAGCTCTGTACTTGCTAAGGCAACACAAATTGCTTTAGGCGATAAAGCTATCGCCATCACTGCTGTATCTGAATTAATAACTACTAATGAAATATCTGACGCTAAAAAAGTTGCTAAACTCATTGGCATAAAACATGAATTATTCACTGTAGATGATTTAGCTGATAAAAAATTCACCTGCAATGATAAAATGCGTTGCTACCATTGCCATATCAATCGCTTTAAACTTTTAGAAGATTTTTGTCAGAAAAATAATTATAACTATCTTTTAGAAGGCTCTAATGAAGATGACAAAGGTGATTATCGTCCTGGTATGCTCGCTTTAAAAGAATTTAAATTAACAAAATCACCTTTTTTAGAATTGCACATTACTAAAGATGAAATCCGCCAAATGGCGAAAGACTGGAATTTACCTGTTTGGAATAAACCTAGCTCTGCTTGTCTTGCCTCTCGTTTAATTTATGGTCTTGACGTTACTCCTGAAAGATTAAATCAAGTTGCTAAAGCAGAAAATATACTTCATAAATTTTTACAAGGTCAAATTCGCGTACGCCATCACGGTGATTTAGCCCGTATAGAAGTAGAAACAAATGAAGTTCCTAAATTATTTACCAATCCTCTTAGAGATTTAATTCATAAAGAGTTTCAAAAACTAGGTTTTAAATTTATCACTGTGGATTTAATAGGTTATCAAAAAGGTAGTAATAACGTGATATTAGACAATAATCCATTTTGATTAAACTTTTTATTTAAACCAAAATATTTATAAATACTATAAAATAATCTATTTTTTCTAAACTAGATAACAAAATGAATTACTTTTTATGTTGACAAGTCCTTATTTATTTTTGATAATGTAAATAGTAAAAAATAAAATCACATTACCTTTTTATTTTTTATACACTTTAAAACGATTGACATGTTTACATCAAAATCGTATAATCTTTTTCATACATATATTGTATGAATTAATTATATATGTATATACAATATTAAAGAGAGAAGAGGGATTACATATGGCTGATAATAAAAAACAAGTCGATGTTAAAGAAACCGCTCAAAGTGCTATCCGCGAAAGCAAAGCTAAATCTTCTCAAGGACGTCAGTTCTTATTATGGTTTGGTGCACTCATTCTAGGTGGCATTTTAGGCTGGCTCGGTATCCAACCTTTAAATGAATTTTTGAATTTTGTAGCTACTGTATTTACACGTTTATTCCAATTCATTGCAGTTCCTACAATCGCTCTAGCAGTTATCACTACTTTAGCTGCACTTGGTAATAATAAAGATACAAGTCGTATCTTTTCTCATGCACTATTTTATACTTTATTCACTACAATCTGTGCAGCAGCTACGAGTCTTTGTCTTTATTTATGGATTTCTCCAGGAAATCTTCCTATGGATATTATCAATGCCGGTCAAGAAGCTGTACCTATGCAAAAATTAGGCGCACTTTCTTATTATGACCACTTTTTATCTGTAATTCCAAATAATGTTCTACAGCCATTTTTAACTGGTAATGTTTTATCTGTTATGTTGATTTCTGCTGCTGTTGGTCTAGCTTTAGCCTTCATGCCAAAAACAGATAATCGTGAACAATTATTAAAAGTAATCAACGGTTTACAAGAATTATCCTTCACACTTATTCGTGCATTACTTTATGTTTTACCACTTGGTATCATCGCTTTTGCAGGGCAATTATCAGCTCAAATTGAAGCTGGTGTTATCGTTGGCGCTTTAGGAAAATATACTGCTGTAGTAATTGGTGGTAATGCTATTCAATTCTTTATCATTTTACCTTTAATCATGCTTCTTCGTGGATTAAATCCAGTTAAAGTTTTCCGTAAAATGGCTCCTGCTCTTGCCGTAGCTTTATTTACAAAAAGCTCTGCCGGAACTTTACCTGTAACACTTGCTTGTGCAGAACAAAATTTAAAAGCCAATCCAAAAGTTTCTCGTTTCGTCTTACCAATTTGTACAACTATCAATATGAATGGTTGTGCCGCATTTATCTTAGTAACCTCTTTATTCGTAATGCAAAATGCTGGTTTTGAATTATCCATGACTACTATGATTACATGGTTATTCATATCCGTTATTGCCGCTGTTGGTAATGCAGGCGTTCCTATGGGTTGCTATTTCTTGACTTTATCTCTTATGTCCTCTATCGGTGCTCCAATCGGTTTACTTGGTATCATCTTACCAATTTATACCATCATCGATATGATTGAAACAGCTGAAAATGTTTGGTCAGACTCTGCTGTTTGTGCTATGACAGATAATGATTTAAAAGGAAAATTAGACGATAGCGAAATTCCAAATACTAGTATTTTATAATTAATAAATTAATAAAAACCTTCGGAAATAAAATTCCGAAGGTTTTTTATTACCATCCTTTTAAAGACCCATCTTTTATAGCCTCAGCCTTTAAATATGGATTATTTAAATAAAGTCCCATTGTATGCATACCCCAGCTCAGACTAATTTCAGTTTGTTGACCATACCAAACAAATAAAAGAACTCCTTCCTGTTTTGGTTCTCCGAAATTTCTAATCATAGCCTGTCTTAAAAGTTCAGGATTTGCAGTATTTGTATAGAAATCTATATAAATTTCATATAGTTTATTATTCCAAAAATAAAAAATTATACTATTTGATTCTTGATTACTTATGTAAGGATTTTTTAACTTAGCAATATATTCAACACTATTTTCCCCTTGATTGTATCCTATATATTCTAAATCATATATATCATCATTAGCCTGTACTTCTTGCAGACTTTCTCCCCAATAAAAATTTCTAAATCCATTTTTTTCATTTGGATAAGCTAAACATATATTTGAAAAACTATATACTAAACATATAGTAAAAATAAATAATATTTTTCTCATCTTTTCATCTCCTAAAAAAATAGACAAGGTAATATATACCCTGTCTATTTTTATATCTATTATTTTTTATTTAAAGTAAGCTACGCCAGCTTCAAATAATTTTTGGTCTTTTGCACCTGGAACATTTTTCGCTACATATTTACCAATACGTTCGGAATGTCCCATTTTACCTAAGATACGTCCATCTGGACTTGTGATACCTTCGATAGCCCATACAGAACCATTTGGATTTACTTCAATATCCATAGAAGTATCGCCATTTGCATTTACATATTGAGTTGCAATCTGACCATTAGCTTTTAATTGAGCTAAAACTTCTGGACTTGCACAGAAGCGACCTTCACCATGAGAAACAGCAATAGTATGAATATCTCCTACTTTTACATTGTTAAACCATGGAGAGAGATTAGATACAACTTTTGTTTCTACCATGCAAGATACGTGGCGACCAATTTCATTATATGTGAGTGTTGGATTTTCTGGTGTTAATTCTTGAATATCACCAAATGGTACAAGACCTAATTTGATGAGAGCTTGGAAACCATTGCAGATACC
>NZ_FOCY01000059.1:0-3356 GCF_900110235.1 Megamonas sp. Calf98-2
AAAAAAAAAAAAAAGCTTAAAATACGTACCAAAGTAATTTTTTGCAGATATAAAATAAAGGAGTCGAAAATATAAATAATAAATAAATAAATAAAAAATGAGGGGTGAAAAAAATGGACGAACAGACTTTAACAATGGTTTTTACTTTAGATAACGGTGATAACTATAATATTAACGTAGATTTTCCAAAAGATAATTTAAATAAAGCCACTGTAGACGCAGTTATGCAAAAATTTATAGATAAAAGAGCCATTACAAAAGATGGACATGTTGCGGAAGCAATAAAAGAAGCTTATATCGTAACAGAAACTAAAAACATTTTAGCCTAAGAAAGGGGGTTTAAAAAATGGCAGTAGTAGAAAAAGATAAAAACACACAAATTTTATATAAGGTGCAAACTGGTACAAGTGCGGGGGATAATAGTCCCACATATAGTACTCGTACCCTTTCCAATATCTCTCCGGATATTACAACCGCGGACGCTTTGGAGCTTGGGCAGGCTGTGGGGTCTTTACAAAAATTTCCTCTCGGCTCCGTTTATTTAAGAAATACAGTAGAAGTCGTTGCAGGAGAATAAATTTTTTAATGCTCAATAAAAAATTTTTGCTCTTAATATAAAAAATCTCATCAAAAAAAACAAAAAAATCTCCATATAAATAAAATCTCAATAATATCAGGGGGCTAACCACCCCCACCTAAAAAAGTAAAAAAATGAATGATGTTTTACAAAGTATAGGGAATTATAGTTTTCCCGCAGTCGTTGCCTTTTTCCTAATGTTTAGGGTGGACGAACGTCTTAAAAGTTTAGAAACTGCTATACAAAATCTAACACTAGAAATAAAAAATTATAAATAATACTACGCATTTTCTTTTATCGCTAAAAAATATGTATATAAAAAATTAAATATGGTATTGCATTTATTTTATGCTCTCAAAAAAATTTTCCACTTGCTCAAAAAAAGAAGGGGTGCTAATATAGCCCCCTTCTTTTTTATTTCCCCCTTCAAGTTTTTGCACCCCCTTGAAATTTTGGGCAGTAAATTTTTTGGCACGGCACTTGCTTTCCCTCCCTCTTAGTTTTTTTGTGGCTTCGATTTTTTAATGAGGCACGAAAAATGGCAGAGCGATAGCGAACCGCCAAAATTTAAAAAGCCACTAACGAAAACATCGAGCTGTTGAGGTGAGCAGGGTGGGGGCGAGGTTGTGGAAGCACGCAATAAATAAGCACGCAAAAAGCTATACGGTAATAAACTGCGGGAGCAATTTTTTAGCGGAATAATCTAAGCCCGCCCAAGCAAGCGGTGGTGGTGGCTGGAGCGAGCGAGTAGGGCTTTGTTTATGGAGCTAAAAGGTTGCGGGCTTCTTTTTTTGGATATTGTTTTTTGCGTGCAGAAAATAGCCCACGACGGGTGGGGTTCTATTCTTTTGTAAGAGGGCGACCAAGTTTATTTTTTGCCGATATGTTGCCTGCCGTTGCGACCGTTTTTTTATAGTGCCAACACGCACCCGCCCGCTTGTAAGACGCTCCGCGTTTTGCTATTTTTTGGCTATAAACATACATAAAAAAAGTGCCTAGTCCATAGACTAAGCACCCATGAGGTATTATATAAAATCCATTTTGTTGTCTTCCGCTTCCAATCTTACCTGCTGATATTCTTCCAGTTCCTGTAACAAAATATCCTGCCAAAAATCTTCTAACGTAGCAAATTTATAAATAACGTGTATATATTTATTTTTATTGCAGTCCCAATAATAAATTTGTGGTTCTAATAGCTCTACCGCAAAATATACTGTGTCTTTTATTTCTATTAGCGTTGTTGGTTCTAAATTAAAAAATTCTTCTTCTGTAAATTCGGGATACTCACACAGCATTTTTAAAGCCTCCTTTTTTATGATGAGATGTAGCAGCCAAATTTTACATTGTATTTGTAAATGGCACGTGCCACATAATTAAATTCTTTTATGTTCCCAGCTCCCACAAGGTCTGCGTTTTCGGCTTCGACGTCCTGTAATTTTAGCAGGGCTTTTGTTTTTTTAAAGATACCGCCAAACGCTACAAATCTACGTTTATAGCAAAGGGTGGTTAAATCTATTATGACCTGCACCGCCTGCATTTGTGGTAAATTTAAAATACTGCTAACCTTTGCAGGATATTTAGCAAGCTCCGCTACTGCTTTTTGCTGTCTAGCGGGCTTTATTGCCTGCACATCTATTTGTGGCAGATAATCTACTTTTAATAAATCTGCCCATATCGACCGCCAACTATTTTTATTTATATAATTGGCTTTATTAAAATATTCCCCCTGCACCGCAAAAATACAATGTAGGTGCGGGTGATATGTTTTGGTTTTAGGGTTGTACGTTACTTCCGTGCTTTTTATATATCCTAGCAACATCTTTTTAAATTTAGTTGCTGGCTGTACACGTTTTGTTTTATCTACCAGCAAACTAAAACTTTTATTTATCTTATTAATTTCCTGCACCAGCTCCGAGCCACAGCAATTTTTTTGCGTTAGTGTGATGAACAGGTATCTTACATCATCATTTTGTTGGTTGATGTAATCCGTTATTTTGGATACTTGACTGAATAACTTGAGGCTTCTTCTCCATTGACACATTGGACATAAGCGGACACGGCAAAAATAAGTTTTATATAATTTTTTGTTGCCTTCTGCGTCCTGTAAATATTCTAGCTGGCTTGCACAGTCCGCTAAGTCTTGTAGACGTTTGGGACTTATAACGCTAGGATTTATTTTTATTGCCTGTTTATAAAGCTCCACTAATTTAAGATTATTTTGTTTGTGCAAATCCCACTTACGTTTTTTGCCTGTTGCGGAATAGTCCGCCAGCTTTTCTCCCGTGGGTTCTGCGATTGGAATTTGCTTTTCCTGCTCTCGCTTTTCAATCTCCTTCTGCAACTTTTTGTGATGTATGACCAGTAGAGTTTTTTTCTCTACTGCGTTTACCACGTGCAAAAAATTTTGCTTGCCTTTTTTTGGCTGGTGCGATACAATATTTTTAGTAAAAGACATAATAAAAACACCTCTATTTTGTTGTTGTAATAATCTTCGTACCTTTATTATATCACAAAATAGGGGTTTTTTATTGCCCAAAAATAAAAAATCTAAAGCAAAAAATAATAAAGTTAAAGTTAGATTATAAATTATTTGTGCTTGTAATTGTTCCATAAGTTTTTACTCTTTTCATGTTCCAAAGTGCCGTTTTTGGTTAAAATTGTCTTTTTGACTATTCCCGCCACGCTTGGCTTTGCGGGCTGTCAATGCTGGTTTTTATTACTCTAGTATTAAAGATAGTAGAAAACAGCCAAGCCAAGTATATCACAAAAAAAAAAAAAA